>JBQELM010000041.1:4255-10678 GCA_052103915.1 Mycetocola sp.
GGCGCTCGACACGCTAGTTGGGGCGCTTCGGGTCGAGATGGAGCTCGCCGCGCGCTGGCGTGACGCCCGTAACGACCAGGTCATCTCCCTGTTTGACTCGATCAGGAGCTACGAAGTCTCACCCGGTGCGATCTCCGCCCGGATGCGCATTGAGGGCCTTGACCCGCAGGGGCAGACGACCATTGTTGCGGCCAGGTCGAGCGACACCGAGTTCAGCCCAGACGCGATTGTTGCCCTCCTCCAGCGGACGTTCACGGCGCGCGGCCGCCAGGCGATCGGCTGCCACAGGGACGGAACGGTTCTGGTCATGGTCAACGGTGTGGAGCGTGACGACGTTCCGCCGCTGGCCGAGCAGATCCTGCACGAGGCGCACCTGGCGTTGGAGGGTCGCCAGCTGATCGTGGGACTGTCAGACACGATCAGCGGTGTCAGCCGGCTGAACCCGAGTGTGGTGACCGCCATCGAACGCATGGTCAGCGCGAGCGGCAACGAGCAGATCCTGATCTCCACCGCCCTGCACGTGCAGAGCCACCGGGAACTGCTGCGCATGCTCGGTGACGCCACCAGGGAGGGCTACGCACACGAGGTGCTGTCCCCGCTCATCGAGTACGACGAGCGCCACGGGGCCGAACTCCTGGCCACGCTTCGGGCGTTCCTCGCCGGTGGTGGTGCCTGGCAGGAGACGGCACGCAGCCTGCACCTGCACCCGAATACCCTGCGCTACCGGATGGCGCGGATCGAGGAACTCACCCACCGTGACGTGAGCGAACTGCCGGACAGGGTTGACCTGTTCCTCGCCGTCGCCTGCCTGGACGGTGTGTAGGCGGCCTCGTCGATCCTGCTGTGCTGGACGATGCGACGGGTTCCTCGCCAGAATAAGGGTGTCGTCCGAATGGTCGTCGTCATGCCCGAAGGAGTGCAGATGAACAGTGTGACCCCCAGCCCGCATACCGTTGCCGCCGCGTCAGCACCACGATCAGCGGCAGCGCCGGTCCGGCCCTCGGCGCCAACGACTCCGCCCGCTTCCGGAGCGGTTCCGGTCTCGGACCGAGCGGAGAGTTCCGCGGGGGACGGCGAGCTGAGCGGCCGTGTTGCGGTTGTCACGGGTGGCACCTCGGGGATCGGACTGGCCATTGCCGAGAGCTTTGCACAGCGCGGGGCACACGTTGTTGTGGTTGGGCGGGACACCGCGCGCGCCGAGGCGGTTGCCGCCGCTCTGCCGTCGCCATCCAAACATCGCGGGTTTGGTGCCGACGTGACGGACGAACCAGCGGTTCAGTCTGTTTTTGACCGGACGGTTGCCGAGTTTGGCACGGTGCACATCCTGGTGAACTCCGCGGGTATTTCCGTTGTTGCGCCCGCCATGGAGGCATCGGCTGACGACATGCGCCACATCCTTGACGTCAACGTTGTGGGCAGCTTTATCGCCTCCCGCGCGGCTGCGCGGGTGATGGCAGCGGCAGGGTTCGGCCGGATCATCACGGTGTCGTCGCAGGCCGGCTCCGTGGCGGTCGACGAGCACGCCGCCTACTGCGCATCCAAGTTTGCGCTCAACGGTCTGACCCGCACCCTGGCGCTGGAGTGGGGCGGAAGCGGCATCACCGTCAACACGGTGTCGCCCACCGTTGTGCTCACGGAGCTGGGACGCCGCGTCTGGGACAACGCCAAGGGTGAGGCCATGAAACGGGAGATCCCTGTTGGTCGTTTTGCCGAGCCGGAGGAGGTCGCCGCCGCGGCGGTTTTCCTTGCCTCTGACGGTGCGGCAATGGTCAACGGTGCCGACCTGGTCGTCGACGGCGGCTACACGATCCGCTAGGGGCGGGTGTCGTCCGGTCGAGGCGGCTGGTCTGCGGTGGGGAGGGGCTCAGGCGCGGACGATGGTGACGGCGCGCGGTACATGGCGCGCATGTGGTCGCTGGTCAGGAAGTCCGCGATGCCGATCATGATGAGGCTGAACACGATCTGCTCGGTCACCATCCAGGTGGGATAGAGGCCGGGGATGGCGGCCATGACGAGGGTGATCACGGGGAAAATCTGTGAAAACAGGCGAAGCCGTGAGTACCCCCAGCGCCAGCCGAGTGCAGCCCTCCAGGCAAAGTAGAACAGCGTCACCGTCATGCCGAGAACCACAACCGTGCGCATCCAGACGGCGAGCGGGACGGGTTCGCCGTCAACAGCGAGGGCCGCGGCAATCCCAACGGCACCCACCCCGATGACCAGCTCAACCCCGAGCAGCCAGAAGATCCAGCGGAATGCCCGTCGGGTTTTGGGGTGCGTGCGCGCGTGCTCCGGCACCCGGATCCCGGCCTGGCGTCCGCCGGCCAGGCGGTCAACACGACGGAACAGCGACTCGGAGTTCATGCTCCGATGTTAGGCCCGCTGGAGTGCGGCGAGGCG
This sequence comes from Mycetocola sp., assembly GCA_052103915.1. Lineage (GTDB taxonomy): Bacteria > Actinomycetota > Actinomycetes > Actinomycetales > Microbacteriaceae > Mycetocola_B. The sequence goes on from JBQELM010000041.1 coordinate 6,653, forward strand.
GTGATTGATGGAGCGGGTCGCCGTGTGGAGGTTACGGTAGTCGGCGTAGAGCGCGTCGTAGCGTTCCCTGTTGTCCGGGTTGGGAACGTACTCATGCACGATGGGGTTCCAGTCGCTGATCGCCACGGTGTCGACCGTGGCGGCGGCCAGAAACGCGGCCCCCAGGCTTGCCCCAATCGCGTTGGCTGCGAGGACCTGCCGCAGTCCGGTGACGTCCGACACGATCTGGGGCCACAGGGCGCTTGACGCCCCGCCGCCGACGGCGTGCGCTCGGGTGATGACGGCGCCAGCATCGCGGAGGGTTTCCAGGTTGTGCCTGATGGCGTAGGCGGTTGACTCCAGCGCCGCTCGGTAGAGGTCGCCCCGGTTGTGCGACACGGTCAGACCCAGGATCGTCCCCCTGGCGTCCGGGTCGTTGAGAGGGGTGCGTTCCCCGGCAAAGTAGCCGAGCATCAGCAGACCGTTACTCCCCACGGGGGAGCGCTCGGCCTCGGCGATGAGGTCGGCAAAATCGGGGCCACCGTAGAGCTCCCTCAGCCAGTTGGTGATCGCGCCGCTTGTTGCCGTGCCCGCGGCAAGGGAGTAGGTGCCGGGGCGTGTGCCCATCGTGCCCCACAGCTGGGGATGGCTCAGACGTGTGGTGCCGGTTGCGATCATCAGGACCGTTGTGCCGTACATCAGCGAAAAATCACCCGGTTGGTCGGCGCCAACGCTCACCGCCTCCGTCCAGGCATCAATGGTGCCGATGATGACGGGGATCCCTTCCGGAAGCGAGGTGTCAGCACTCGCGGCAGCGGTGACCACGCCGGCGACGTCGCCGGCCCAGCCGAGGCAGGGAAGATCAATGTTCCCGCGGATCAGCTCAGCCCACTCGCGGTGCCAGTCCTGGGCGTGCGGGTCGTAGAGCGGGACCATGTGACTTGCCGACTGGTGGTCAAGCGTGTACTCACCGGTCAGCTTCCACGACAGCCAGGATGCGGGCATGAACACCCGTCTGGCTCGGGCAAAAACCTCTGGCTCGTTGTCCGCCACCCAGCTGATCTTTGGTCCCGTCGCCTGGGAGGTCAGGGGTGATCCGGTGACCTGACGGATGTGCTCCGCACCCAACCGCTCATTGAGGCGGGTGATCTGCTCGGTTGCACGCGTGTCAACGCCGTAGAGGATCGCCGGGCGCAGGGGCCGGCCCGTGTCATCGGTGAGCAGAGCGCACGGGCCCATGCCGCTGACGCCCACTGCGCTGATCGGTGCGGGGGAGCGGGCGGACAGTTCCTCGGCGATGGAGCAGAATTCGCTCCACCAGAGCTGGCCGTCCATCTCCACGTGGCCGGGCCTGGGGCGGTCGGGCGTGTGGTGTCGGGTGGCCGTGTGCAGGACGTGACCGCTCAGCGTCGACAGGACTCCCTTGCTTGACGAGGTGCCGATGTCCACGCCGATGACATACACCTCTGCCACGTTGCTCCTCACTGAGCCGTCCCGGGTTGTGCTTGTGCCATCCCAGATCGTTCCGGATGTGCCGTGTGCGCGTCGTTTCTGATCACTGTTGACCCCGATCGCCATGCTAATACCGGTCCGGGGGTTGCCGCGGGCGGGGAGCGCTCAGGATGTCTGGCGTGTGATCTCGTCAATGACGGCGCGAGCCGTGGGGGTGTCTGTCACGAGCGAGCTGATCATCCCCGATCGGGCTGCGCCGATGATGCTTGTCACCTTGTCTGTTCCGACCGCAACACCAATGGAGAACTCCAGGTTCTGCAGCTGCCGTCGTGGGGCCCGGACGATGCGGTTGTCACCGGGGAACGTGACCTCGTCGCCGTTGACGTCGAAGAAGTTCATGGTGACGTCGCCGGCGGCATCGGCGAAGTGCTCGTCCTCGGCGGGGATGTACCGGGAGATCGTGTTTCGGGTGGCGGTGGGGGCACCGATTCCGACCACGGCCCCCCGTGCTGAGTTCCACAGTCCAAGAACGTGCTGGAAGGCCGGGTCTGAGTCCAGTGATGTCCTCATCTGCGCGGTTGGCATTGCCTCGGCGAACACAAAGGCGGGGAACCCTCCGGTACGCTCCGCTGCTCGTCGCGCGATCTCGTTGGTCTGGTACCAGGCGATGGGTTCGGTCAGGCCACCAACGGTGGGCACCAGCTGGATGCCGGAGAGACGGGGGAGCGGTTGCTCCGCGATCTCGTAGACGGTGCGGCCGGAGGAGAGCAGCAGGATGTCGCCGGGTTGGAGCCCCCGGTCCAGCAGTTCCTCGCCCACTGCCGGGGCCAGGTCGGGGCCCAGCCGGGACGGGTGCACGGTGGGGACAACCCGGGTCCGGCCGAGCCCAAGCGCCGAGGCCAGTTCGGTGGCGAGTGCGCCGCGCTCGTCAAACTGCGGATCGATCACGTCGATCCGGACCAGGCCCAGTCGACGGGCTTCCGTGATGAGCCTGCTGACCCCTGGTCGCGAGATGTTGAGCCGCTCGGCGATGGTCGCCTGGGTGGCCTCCTCGAGGTAGTACATCCGTGCGGCCTGGTAGGCGAGGTCGGGGGAGAACCGCGAGGGCGCTGCCTTTGACGACGCGCCGGTTGTGTCGCTCACCTGTGCTCCTGGGGTCGGGGGATGGTCGCTGTTGATTGTCTCGCGTTTGGGGGTGCGGTGCGACATTGCCTGTGAACAATTGTTCTGGACAAATGTGCCGACTGGGTTAGCATGGGTGGCGTCATCGCAGACACCCTGACGAGAACCACAAACCAATGGAGGTTTCCCCATGTCCTCAGTCATCAGCCCCACCGCTCTTCCCGACACCATGCGCGCGGTTGTCATGCACGGTCCGGAGGACTACCGCATGTCCGAACTCCCCGTCCCCACGCCGGGTCCCGGCGAACTGCTGCTGCGGGTGGACGCCGTCGGCGTGTGCGCCAGCGACCTGAAGTGCTACCACGGTGCAGCCAAGTTCTGGGGCGACGAGAACCGCCCCGCCTGGGTGGAGACCGGTGTCACCCCCGGGCACGAGTTCGTGGGCACCGTGGTCGCCGCCGGTGACCAGGCCGCACTTGACACCCGCAAGGTCGCCTTTGGTGACCGCATCGCCTGCGAGCAGATCGTCCCCTGCTGGGAGTGCCGCTACTGTCTGCGTGGCGCGTACTGGATGTGCGGCCCGCACGACATGTTTGGTTTCCGTGGCTTCAACGGTGCCATGGCCGACTACGTCATCGTGCCGACCCGTGCGCTGACCCACCCCGTTGATCGGGACATCCCGCCGCAGCACGCAGCCTTCTCCGAGCCGCTCTCCTGCTCCATGCACGCCGTCGAGCGCGCGGGCATCGAACTCAACGACGTGGTTGTTGTCGCCGGTGCTGGCCCGATCGGCCTGGGTGTCATCGCCGGTGCGCGACAGAAAAACCCGTACCAGCTGATCGCCCTGGACATGAGTGACGAGAAGCTTGAGCTTGCCCGCAAGGCCGGGGCAGACATCCTGATCAACATCACCCGCGAGGACGCGGTCGCCCGGGTCAAGGAACTCACAGAGGGCTACGGTGCAGATGTCTACATCGAGGCGACCGGCCACCCCTCCGCCGTCGCGCAGGGCCTGAACCTGCTGCGCAAGCTCGGCACCTTTGTGGAGTACTCGGTGTTCAAAGACAACGTCACCGTCGACTGGTCGATCATCTCCGACGACAAGGAACTCAACGTGCTTGGCGCTCACCTCGGCCCCAACTGCTGGCGTCCGGCCATCAAGCTCATCGAATCGGGTGTGCTCCCGCTTGACGAGATCTGCACACACCAGTTCCCGCTTGAGCGCTTCCAGGAGGCGCTTGACCTGGTGGGCGACTCGGCAGGCGGGTCCGTCAAGGTCTCGATCGTTCCGTCGCTGTCCTAACCACCCGCACACCCGACCCGACACGGTTCGAAGGAGAACTCATGTCCACCACTTCACCCACTGCGCCGTCACGACTGGAACGGATGGGAATCCCGCCAACCCTCGCCTGGGGTTATGTCGGTCTGCTGCTGTTCATGACGGGCGTCGGCGTTGACTCCAACTTCATTACC
>JBQELM010000042.1:0-10661 GCA_052103915.1 Mycetocola sp.
AGAGCGATTCACTCGTAATGAATAGGTCACCAGTTCGATTCTGGTAGGCGGCTCAGTCAGACCCCCGGATGTCCTCGTGACTCCGGGGGTTTTGCGTATCCGGGTTGTCGGTGACGGGGCTCATCGGTGTGGGCTCGGCCATACTGGTCTGATGGAACAGGACAACGCGGCGGCGGATGCCGAACTGGCTGCCGCTGAATTTGCTTTCCCCGGACCGCTCCGCGATCAGCTGGTTGCGGCGATCCTCGACGGGGCTAAAACAAGCACAACAAGCCTGCGCCAGGAGTACACGGTCGCACATGAGCCCATCCCGGTGGCGGGAACGCGGCAGAGAGTCATCGATTCAACGGGGGCGACCGTCGCCATCATCGAACTCACCGACGTGCGCACTGTCGCGCTCGGAGATGTTCCGCTCTCGCACGCCGTGGACGAGGGCGAGGGGCACACAACCGTTGCCGCCTGGCGTGCCGCGCACGAGCGGTTCTGGCACAGTGATGACCTGCGTGCGGAACTGGGGGATGCCGGTTTCCGGGTGGACGACTCGACGCCTGTGGTGCTTGAAAGATTCTCTGTTGTCAGAAGGGTGATGTCGTGACCCCACCGTCCGGATCGGGGGCAGCCGCGGCGGGGCCCCCCCGGAGGACAGCGGGATTTGCGGCGGCCTGCGCCGGTGCAGCGATCGTGATGATGCTTGCCGGGAGTGCCATCGCCGCGGTGACGACGCAGCCGAGTGCTGCGCCCGTGACAGCGGCACCCTCCGCCACGCCCACCCCAACGCCAACCCCGAGTAGGGACGTCGCCGACCCGATTGTCCCCGCGGCTCCCATCCGCAACTGCACCGTTGACGACCAGGTTGCTGACGGACGCCTCGGGACAGCCCAGAGCCTTGTCCTCAATGCTGAGACCGGCGAGATCTTGCTTGATCGAGGGGCCGATCGCCCGGCGCAAACCGCCAGCGTGATGAAGCTCGCCACCGCAGCCGCGGCTCTTCACGTGCTTGGCCCCGATTTTCGCGCCGCAACCCGTGTCCTTGCTGGCCCCGACCCGTCCACAATTGTGCTCCGCGGCGAGGGTGACCTGACGCTCACCCGGTTACCGAGCGGGCAGGAATCGCTGTACAGCGGGGCGGCGCACCTGGACGACCTGGCCGAAAAGGTGCGGCAGGCCCGAGCAGCGGACCCCGCGTTGGCTCAGACACCCGTCACACGGATCATCGTTGACTCCGGCTACTTCTCCGGACCCAGCTGGGAGGACACCTGGCCGGCAACGGAGCGTCAGGCCGGGTGGCTGTCGCACATCACGGCGCTGCAGGTTGACGCGGACAGGGCAGACCCGACGGTGTTCCTTTCACCGCGGGGAGAGGACCCGATCGGTCGGGCTGCGCAGGCTTTCGCCGCCTATTTCCCGGGCGCCACCGTCGATAGGGAGAGCGATCCTTCGGCCAGTACTCAGCTCGCCGAGGTGCTCTCGCCCCCGGTTGCGGATCTACTTGCTCCGATGCTTGTGCCATCTGATAACACCCTGGCTGAGATGCTTGCCCGGCTTGTTGCCATCGAGTCGGGAACGGGAAGTGCGCTGACGGACGTCAATCCGGCGTTGAGCGCAGCCCTCGTGGACATGGACATTGATGTTGAGGGTCAAACGTTTGCCGACGGTTCGGGCATGAGCCGCAACAACGCCGTCGCTCCCGAGGTGGTTGCCGCGATTCTGCAGCGGGCGGACGCTGATGCGGACGGGCTTGGTCCGATTGTGGGGGCGCTTCCGGTCGCGGGAGAGAACGGAACGCTGGCGTACTCGAACCGCTTCACCGGGGACAACCAGGTTGCGCGCGGCAAGGTCCGTGCCAAGACGGGGTCCATCACGACCGCATACACGCTCGCCGGTTATGTTGATGCTGAGGACGGGTCACGACTCATCGCCGTGATTTTTGCGACCGATCAGGTGTCTGAGCAGTCGCGCTACGCCATCGATACGCTGGCGACCGCGTACTTCCGGTGCGGGAACAGGCTGCAGAACTCGCCGGGATGAACCCACGTCGGCGGCGGGCGGCCGTAGGCTGAGGTCGTTGCCCCTCAGCCGATGTTCCGACCCGTCAGAAAGGCCAACCGTGACCACCGCAATCCTCGTTGTTGATGTTCAGAATGACTTCACCGAGGGAGGAGCGCTTGGCGTTGACGGCGGTTCAGCCGTTGCCCAGGCAATCACCCGATATCTCCGTCCGCACCCGGACACCCTGGTTGTCGCGTCCCGTGACTGGCACAACCCCGACGACAGCAACGGCGGGCACTTCTCAGCCGCCCCCGACTTCGTTGACACCTGGCCGGTGCACTGCGTTGCGGGAACAACAGGTGCTGACTATCACCCCGATCTTGACACCTCACTGATCGGAATTCACGTCACCAAGGGGCAGGGCATTCCCGCCTACTCCATGTTTGAAGGTGTGACCGAGGACGGACGTCCGCTCGTTGAGGTTCTCCACGAGCGGGGCATCACGGGCATTGAGGTGGTCGGCATTGCCACCGATCACTGTGTTCGTGCCACGGCGACGGACGCCATAGAGGCTGGCTTTGCCGTTCGTATTCTCAGCGATCTTGTGGCGGGAGTGTCACCGGAGCGGAGCGCGCAGGCGCTCGCCGAACTGGCTGAAAGCGGTGCTGAGGTGCGCCGTTCTGATCTCCGTTAGGTTCTTGAACGGCGCGATCTGACGACGGCGGGCCTGACGCGCTGCTGGGCGTTATGGTGAGCCCGCTGCACCGAGTAACGCCAGAATCGCGTCCTTGAACGGCCGTGAGGTGACCGCGTTGATGTGGTTTCGGCCGGGGAGCACCACCAGCTCTGCCCCCGTCACCTCGGCGAGCTCACGGTTGTCGGCGAGGAGCGGGTCAGCGTCACCGACGGCGAGAAGGTGAAGTCTGTCCGGCCACGGCGCCGCCGTCACGGCCGCGGAGGAACGCAGCCCCTCGGCCAGGGCAACAAGCGCCTCGGGGCTGTTACCCGTTGCCGCGCGCGCCATGCTCAGGTATGCGTCGGTCAGTCGGTCGGCATGCTCCCGTGTCCCGGCCAGGACCTCGCGGGCGGCCGTTGCGTCAAAGCCGCGCAGGCTGTTTCCGAGCGGCATCCCGCCCAGGGCGATGGCCTCTGAGCGGGCGGGGTCCTCCAGACCCAGCCTCCACCCGACCCGGGCACCGAGCGAGTATCCCAGATAGAGATGGGGGCGAATGGCCAGGCTGTCCTGCACCGCCCTGGCGTCGTTCACGAGTGCGTCCATGCTGTAGAAAGCGGGGTCGGTTGAGCTATCGCTTGCACCGTGGCCTCGCTGGTCGTGGGCGACAACCCTGAACCCGGCCCTGACCAGCACCCGAACCCAGCCAGCGGTCTGCCAGTTGAGAATCGCCGACGACGCAAATCCGTGCACAGCATGAATGACCGGGGCGTTGGAGTCCCCCGCGCTGTAGGTGGCGATGCGGACACCGTCGGGGGCCGTGATCAGCTGCGGAGGCAGAAACTCGGGAAGCACCCGTCAACGATACGCCCGTGGAGGGTACGGCCCTGACACTCAGCTGTCCAGATGACGTTCAAGGAAGTGGTAGACGTCGTTGTCGTCAACGCCGGGGAAGGTGCCGCCGGGGAGCGGGGCGAGGACGTGGGCGTGGAGCCTGGCGCTTGGCCAGGACCGGTCACGCCACCGATCGCTGAGCTCATCACTGGGGCGACGGCAGCAGGAGGGGTCGGGGCAGCGTGACTGTGCCCGGATGGTGGTCTCCCTGCCCCTGAACCACTTGGCCTGGTTGAACGGAACACCAAGCGAAATGGAGAACTCTCCCGCCGGCGTTGTCCCTGTCTGGGTTGCGCACCAGAACGTTCCTGAGGGGGTGTCGGTGTACTGGTAGAACTCCGTTGTCCTGTTGGTCTGTTCAAAGGCGCTGCGGGCTGCCCAGCGCCGGCAGACCAGCTGTCCCTCGACGGCGCCCGTGACATCAAGCGGTAGGGGGAGGTCGTCGTTCTGGTAGGCCTTGAGGATGGCCCCGGCGTCATCAACCCGCAGGAAGTGCAGCGGCATCTCCAGGTGGGTTGTGGCCAGGTTGGTCATGCGCAGCGCCGCGGCCTCGTGGGTGACACCAAACGCATCCCTGAAGTCCTCAACCGCAAGGTTGCGATCCTTTTTGGCCGAGGACAGAAAGCTGACCGCCGCGGTCTGAGGCATGAGGCAGGCGGCGGCAAAATAGTTGATCTCCAGCCGCTGCATCAGGAACTCCGCATAGCTGCGTGGCCTGGTGTGCTCAAGGAGGATGTGCGCCATCGCTTGAAGCGCCATGGCGCGCAGACCGTGCCCGCCGGGTATGGACGCGGGCGGGAGATAGATGCGCCCGTTCTCCAGGTCGGTGATGCTGCGGGTTGATGCGGGGAGGTCGTGCACGTAGATCAGACGGAGTCCAAGCTGTTCGGCCATCAGGCTGACGGTGCGGTGGGTGAGCGCCCCGGTGCTGTGTCCCGCGGCCTTCACCCGTTCCTGTGCGAGCTGTTCTATCTGCGGAAGGTAGTTGTCCCTAGTGCGCATCCAGGTCTGCAACTCGGTGTTGGCTCGTCTGGCCTCTTCCGGTGTGGCGCTGGCCTCGGCTTCTCGTCGCTGGAGTTCACGGTGGAGACCGATGAGCGCCTCAAGCGCTGGGTCGCTCAGTGAGCGGTTGGGTTTGACCTCAGGGAGGCCAAGCGTTTTGTACAGGTCGCTGCGCTGAGACCGATCAAGCTCAATCTCAAGCGCGGCACGGGGACTCGGGGCTTCGTGTGAGAGCAGGTCACTGAGATCAACGTTGAGAGCCGTGGCGATGGTGGTGAGGGCGCTGAGTCGTGGCTCGCGCTTGCCGTTCTCAACGAGCGAGAGATGGCTGACGGTGAGGCCGGTGCGACCGCCCAACTGGTCAAGGGTGAGGCCGGCGCTCACACGAAAGTGCCGGATGCGGTGGCCAAGGGTCCGCAACTCTGCGGGACGGGACGACATGTTTTTACGATAACGAAAATATGGCCTTTTTTGACAGGTGGAGAACGGTTCTGGGGGCAAAAAGGAGCCGCAGGATTGCTGTGTGGACGCGAAAACGTGTCCACGAGCAGCCTGGAGGAGCAGCAATGTCGACACTGTCGTCGAATGATCGGGTCCTATCGGCGCGGGGGAGCGTTGAACTGGACAACTGGGTCAGTACCGTTGCCACACTGACCCAGCCCGATCGGGTGGTCTGGTACACGGGGAGTGCAGCGGAGAAACACGAGCTGACTGCCCTCGCCGTGGCCGAGGGGAAACTCATTCCGTTGAACCCGGCCACGCGTCCCAACAGCTACCTGGCGCGGAGCACACCGGATGACGTGGCGCGGGTCGAGTCGCGCACCTTCATCTGCTCCGAGCGCGAGGAAGACGCGGGGCCCACAAACAACTGGCGCGATCCGGCCACGATGCGCCGCGAGTTGACGGGCCTGTTTGACGGATCAATGCGGGGACGGACGATGTACGTTGTGCCGTTCTCCATGGGGGTTCCCGGCGGTGAGCTGTCCCGGGTGGGGGTGCAGCTCACCGACTCCGCCTACGCTGTTCTTTCAATGGGCCTCATGACCCGTGTCAGTGCGGAGGTTCTTGAGCTGATTGCTGACGGTGCCGACTGGGTTCCCGCCGTGCACTCGGTTGGCGCTCCGCTGGCGCCGGGGCAGGACGACACCGTCTGGCCGTGCAACAAAGAAAAGTACATTGTGCATTTTCCCGAGTCACGGGAAATCTGGTCGTTCGGCTCGGGGTACGGGGGGAACGCCCTGCTGGCGAAGAAGTGCTTTTCGCTTCGGATCGCCAGCGCCATCGGTCGCGATGAGGGGTGGCTGGCGGAGCACATGCTCCTCATTCGGCTGATTTCACCGGAGGGCAGGCGATTTCACCTGGCGGCGGCGTTTCCCTCTGCCTGTGGCAAAACCAATCTGGCCATGCTGCAACCCACCGTTCCCGGTTGGCGGGTTGAGACGCTGGGGGACGACATCACCTGGCTCAAGCCCGGCGCGGATGGTCGGCTCCGGGCGATCAACCCCGAGGCAGGGTTCTTTGGGGTTGCGCCGGGAACGGGACCACAGACAAACAGCGCGGCGATTGACATGCTCTGGGGCAACACAATATTCACCAACGTGGCGCTGACTGACGAGGGTGACGTGTGGTGGGAGGGGCTGAGCGATCAGGCCCCTGAGCATCTCACCGACTGGACCGGTCAGGAGTGGACCCCGCGCGATGCGTCGCCCGCTGCACACCCCAACTCACGGTTCACGGTTGCAGCCGCACAGTGCCCAACGGTCGCCGATGACTGGGACAGCGGTGAGGCAGTAGCCATCGACGCGATCCTGTTCGGCGGGCGGCGTTCAGACACGGTGCCTCTGGTCGTTGAGGCGCGAGACTGGGCACACGGTGTATTTATGGGCGCAACGATGTCGTCGCAGAAGACCGCCGCGGCGGAGGGAACCGTTGGGGAGCTTCGCCGTGACCCCTTTGCCATGCTGCCGTTCTGCGGCTACAACATGGCGGACTACTGGGGGCACTGGCTGAGTGTTGGCCAGCAGCTGCGCTTTGATCGTGCACCGCGCATCTTCCAGGTCAACTGGTTCCGCCGAGACAGCGACGGCGGGTTCCTCTGGCCGGGCTTTGGCGAAAACTCCCGTGTCCTTGAGTGGATTGCTGGGCGTATTGACGGCACGGCTGGAGCACAGGATTCCCCGATCGGTCAGGTGCCGACCGGGGAGACGCTCAACCTTGACGGGCTCGACCTCACAACCGACGCTATTACGGAGCTTTTGCGCGTCGACCGTGAGGAGTGGCGTGTTGAGGCAGAGCGCACAGAGGAGTTCTTCGGGGAGTTCGGCGACAGGGTGCCGTCCGCTCTCCATCGGGAACTCGTCACACTCCGCGATCGGTTGAACCGGGACTAGCCGGCGCCTCCGCGCGAACAACGCTGTGGCCCCCTCCGCCTGCACGGAGGGGGCCACAGCTGTGATCGTTCCGGGCAGCCTCTGGAGCGCCAGGCCTGGTGGCCTACACCAGCAGCTGGTGCCTGGCCAGGTCACGGTAGAGCGGGACAGCGGCAACCAGGTCGGAGTGCGTCCCCGTCCCGAGTACCGTTCCTTCGCTGACAACCACAATCTGGTCGGAGTCAACCACCGTTGAGAGCCGGTGCGCGATCACAATGAGCGTTCGCTGGGCGGCAACCGCTTCAAGCGCGTCCCGCATGAGCTGTTCGTTCAGGCCGTCAAGGGACGACGTCGACTCATCCAGCAGGAGCACGGGGGCGGTTCCGAGCAGGGCGCGGGCAATCGCAAGCCGCTGGCGCTCTCCGCCGGAGAGTAGGACACCCTGTTCACCCACAGCGGTCGACAGGCCCTCGGGGCTGCGGTGCAGCACGGAACCGAGGTTGACCCGCTCAAGAACGGAGATGCACTCCTCATCCGTTGCATCGGGACGGCCAAGCAGGAGGTTGTCGCGGAGGGTTCCGGCCAGGACGGGGGCGTCCTGCTCGACGTATCCGATCTGGGCGCGGAGCTCCCCACGATCGATGGTGCGGATATCAACACCGTCCAGCCGGATTGAACCGGCTTCCGGATCGTAGAAGCGCTCGATCAGGCTGAGGATGGTGGACTTTCCTGCGCCGGACGGACCAACAAGGGCGGTGCGCTGGCCACGTTCCGCGCTGAAACTGACGCCGTCGAGGACGGTTGGTGTGGCGGAGACGTCCGGCGTGTGGCCCTCAGCCTCGGTCGTCGTCGTCGACGACGACATTGACGGCGCAGCCGTGGCTGTGGACTCCGCCCTCGCACCAGAGGGCTCCGTGCGGGCAGCAGAGACCTCGTGCGGGTAGCGGAATCGAACGTCGCGGAACTCAATCGCAGCGGCGTCTGTGCTGCGGACTCCCCGATCAGTGATGCCGGCCGCAATCGCAGCGTCGCCATCCGTCTCACCGGGCAGATCAACGATCTCCTGGATCCGTCCGAGAGCGCCCAGCGCCTGGCTTGTCGCGGTAATCGCGCCAATTGCCTGGCCCAACGGCATGATCAGCATGAACAGGAACATGATGAACGCCACAAGACCGGAGATCGCCAGGTCACCGGCGGCCACCCGGAACCCACCAACACCAAGAACAACCAGCAGCGACAGCTGCATGGCCACACCGGCCACAGGAACAACAAAAGCGGACACCCGTGCAACGTCAAGACCACGACGCCAGGCCTCGGTGGCGTGTGCGTCAACCTCGGCGATTTCGCGGTCGGTTGCCCCGGCGGCGCGAATAGTCCTGACCGAGCTGATGGCTCGTTCAAGAGCCGCGGTCAGGTCACCGACCTTCGCCTGGGCACGCTGACTTGCGACGCGGATGCGGCCCGCAAGGAGAGCAACCGCTCCGATCGACACCAGAACAACAAGAACCGTCAGACCCAGCAGGACGGGGTCGATGATGAGCATCGCGATCAGGGCCCCAACAAAGGTGAGTGCACCGCCAACAGCCTCAACCAGACCCTGGGTGAGCACCGCGCGCAGCAGAGTCGTGTCACTACCGACCCGTGAAACGAGGTCACCGGTTCGACGGGCATCAAACTGGGCAATCGGCAGGTGGAGCATGCGCGCAACGAGGCGACGACGGCTGGACAGCACAACGCCCTCACCGGTGCGCTGCAGCAGGTAGTGCTCAAATCCGCTCGCCAGGGATGACACAATCACCAGCCCAACCAGCGCCCACACAATCACGCCGAGCACGCCGTCGGTCTGTACCCGCTGGATCAGCTCGCTCACCAGCAGTGGCTGGGCGAGTGAGGTGACAGCTCCCAGAAGGGACAGCGCCAGAATGGGGATCAAAATCCGCTTGTGCTCAAACAGGTACGGCAGCAGCTGGCTGAACCGGGCGCGGGGGCCGTCGTCGGTGCGTGCACGGGCAAACGGTGACCGTGAGCGTCGTGCGCTCGCGTCGGGGGAGCTGGAGCTCATGGGACTCTTTCCTGGGGGAGCGTGGCGACGGTGGGAGGGGTGTCCCGTGGCGCGCGGCCACTCCGATTTGTCCCACACAGCCTATCGTGCGCGTGGTGAGCGGAGACTGAAACGGCCCGCTCCACCGAGGTGGAACGGGCCGTTGGACAATCACCGACTAGCGGTTGATATCAACGTCCTTGGTCTCACGACCAATGATCAGCGCGATGAGCGTCAGAACACCCATGGCGGAGAGGTAGATGCCCACCCAGAACGGGCTGCCACCGCCGGCCGTCCACAGTGAGACGGCAATGAACGGGGCAACGGCTGCACCAAGGATGGAGGACACGTTGTACGAGATTCCCGAACCGGTGTAGCGAACGTTGGTTGGGAACAGCTCGGGCAGCAGAGCGCCCATCGGTCCAAACGTCATACCCATCAAAGCGAATCCGAGGATCAGCCAGAACTGAACACTGGCGTAACCGCCGTCAAGCATCGGCACCCAGATGAGGCCGAAGATGATGATGGCCAGGGTCACAACGATGAGGGTGCGGCGGCGACCAAACTTGTCGGCCAGCGGGCCGGACACGAGCGTGAAGATTCCGAAGAACACAACACCAAGGATCATCATCAGCACAAAGCCGTTGTAGGTGTAGCCCAGGCCAGACGGGTCGGCGTCGGTCGCGGCACGACCGTAGCTGAGCGAGAACGTGGTCATCAGGTAGAAGAGCACGTAGGTGGCCAGCATGAAGAAGGTGCCGAGGATGAGCTCGCGCCAGTTGAAGCGGAACACGGTTGCCAGCGGGAGACGGCGAACGGTGCCCTCGGTCTTGGCCTTCTCGAAGGCGGCGGACTCAACCAGGCGCAGACGGATCCACAGGCCGATGATGACCATGATGAGCGAGAACAGGAACGGAATACGCCAGCCCCACTCAAGGAACGCGTCGGACGGACGCGTGGGGTCATCGGACGGCAGCAGGAACGCGATCAGCAGGAACAGGCCGTTGGCGATGATGAAGCCAATCGGGGCACCCAGCTGCGGGAAGGTGCCGTACCAGGCGCGCTTGCCCTCGGGAGCGTTCTCCGTGGCGACCAGTGCCGCGCCGCTCCACTCGCCACCGAGGGCGAAGCCCTGGGCAAGACGAAGGATCACCAGCAGGAGCGGGGCGAGCCAGCCGACCATGTCGTAGGTCGGCAGCACACCGATCAGGACGGTCGCGATTCCCATGGTGAGAAGCGCGCCAACCAGGGTGGCCTTGCGGCCGCGTTTGTCACCGAGGTGACCAAAGAAAATCGCACCAACCGGGCGGGCGACCATGGCAGCGCCAAAGATCGCAAACGACGACAGCAGAGCAGCCGTGTCGTTACCCGCGGGGAAAAACAGGTGAGGGAAAACAAGAACAGCCGCTGTGGCGTAAACGTAGAAGTCGTAGAACTCAACCGTTGTTCCGACCAGGCTGGCCAGGATGACGCGTGAGCGTGGGTTAGCGACGGTGCCCGGTGCGGGGGCAGAAGGTGAAGACATAAAAGTGGGATCCATCAAAAAGGTGTAGAAGCAGCGAGCGTCCCCAGGTGCGGTGTGACGGCACGTGCCTGTGCGGCACTGAGAGCGGGGAGGGCTGCGTGTGTGGCCGTGAGCTTGTGGCGACGGGCCGTGAATACTGTACGCCTGATCAGGGGCTATACCGCAACT
>JBQELM010000043.1:0-10636 GCA_052103915.1 Mycetocola sp.
CATCACGCTGGGTATGTCGTTCGTCTGGTTGGGGCTTGGCCTTGAGCTGCTGCCCACCCCCGGCGGCCAGACCCCTGACTGGCTCAGCGCCATCGGCCAGTGGCGGCCGGAGCTGGTCCCCGCACCGCTGATCTTCATCGTTGTGGCCACCGTCATCGCCTGGCTGATCGCCCGCCGCAGCCGGTTCGGCACCCGGATGCGGGCGCTCGGCTCGCAGCCGGCGACGCTGGAAAAGCTGGGCTGGTCCCTTGTCCGGACCCGGATGGCGACCTACGCCGTCGCCGCCGTTCTGCTGATCCTGGCGGGACTGGTGATGGCATCCCAGACCCGCTCCGGTGACGTGAACTCGGCCGGAAACTTTGCCCTGATGACCATCGCGGCCGTGATCCTCGGCGGCGGAAACTTCTCCGGCGGGCGGGCGTTCCCCGTCGGCGCCACCTTCGGTGCGGTCACGCTTGGCCTCATCACCGTGCTGCTCTCGCTTGTCAGCCTGCCGTCGAGCTTCCAGTCGGCGGCTCAGGGCCTCATCGTCCTCGCGGTCCTCGCCGGTCGCGTCATCACGGAACGGTTCATTCGATCATGACCTCTGCACCCACCATCGCGGTCCCGGCCCAGAACCCCGTCGTTGAGCGCATCCGCGCCCACTGGCCCGCCTGGGGCTGGTCCCTGGTCGGCATGCTTGTTGTCCTTGTCGCCATCATCGGCGTCAGTGGCGGCTCCCCCATCCAGCCGCTCTCGCAGGCGCTGACGCTCGCGCCGTACCTTGTGCTGGTTGCGCTCGGCCAGATGCTTGTCATCACACTGGGGCCGGGCAACATCGACGTCTCCGTTGGCACGAACATCTCGATGGCCTCCTACGTCTCCGTCGCCGTCGGCGCGCAGGCCGGACCGGTCGCCGGCATCCTCGCCGGGGTCGGCGCGGGACTGGCCGCCGGTGCGTGCAGCGTGCTCGCGATCCTGCTGCTGCGCATCCCGCCGATCATTGCCACTCTCGCGACGAGCCTGATCGTCAGCTCGGCCACACTCATGCTGGCCGACGCGAACCGGGCCTCCGCGTCCGGCGCGCTGCGGGCCTTTGTGAACTACCGGCTCCTCGGCATCCCCGTCACCGCGCTACTTGTGGTCGCGATCACCGTCGCCATCGTTGTTGTGCTGCGTCAGACCCGCTTTGGCCTCGCGATTGTGGCCACCGGGCAGAACGCGGTTGCCGCAGCCAAGGCCGGTCTGCGCACCCGACTGGTGACCGGTGTCACCTACCTGATCAGCGGGGCGTTTGCCGGGCTGGCCGGTGCGCTGCTCGCCGCATTCATCTCCCCGAGCACCTCGCTCGGCACCTCCTACCTGCTTGACTCCGTCGCCGTT
Organism: Mycetocola sp.; assembly: GCA_052103915.1. Taxonomy (GTDB): domain Bacteria; phylum Actinomycetota; class Actinomycetes; order Actinomycetales; family Microbacteriaceae; genus Mycetocola_B. The sequence continues at coordinate 1,363 of JBQELM010000043.1, forward strand.
GTTGTCATCGGCGGGACGCTCATCGCCGGTGGCCGCCCGGTGCCGACCGGGGTCTGGACAGGAGCGCTGTTCTTTGTGCTGCTGTCCGGCCTGCTCAACCTTCTTGGCCTCTCCGTTGGTGCCCAGAACATCCTCAAGGGCCTGCTGGTGGTCCTGGTTGTTGTGGTCTCAAGCACCGCAACCCGGACCGGCCGCTCCACCCTGCGACGCCTCACCGCGTCGTTCGCCAGACCCTCCACCACAACGAAGTAAAGGAACAACTCTGATGGCTGATCTTGACGACCTGCGCGACGGAACCAACTTTGACGGCGCACCGTCGACGCCCGCGACCGGCGGATTCCCGCTGAAGGGCCTGGCCGGGCAGGACTGGGGACTGCGCTCCCGGCTCTCCCGCATCTTCAACCCGACCGACGGCAAAACGGTCATGCTCGCCTTTGACCACGGCTACTTCCAGGGCCCAACCTCCGGTCTGGAGCGCCTTGACCGCAGCATCCTGCCGCTTGTGCCCCAGGCCGACGCGCTCATGCTGACCCGCGGCGCCCTGCGCACCACCATCCCCGCCACGGCGAACAAGGGCATTGTGCTGCGCGCCTCCGGTGGGCCGAGCATCCTCAAGGAACTCTCCGACGAGCAGATCACCCTCGGCATCGACGACGCCGTCCGCCTGGACGCCGCCGCCCTGGCCATCCAGGTGTTCATCGGAGGGGAACACGAGACCCGCTCCGTGACGAACATGTCCACCCTGGTTGACCGGGGTCAGGCGGCGGGCATCCCCGTGCTCGCCGTAACAGCGGTCGGCCGAGACATGGTGAGGGATGCCAGGTACTTCCGCCTGGCCACCCGCATCCCCGCGGAGCTGGGTGCCAGCTTCATCAAGACCTACTACGTCGAGGAGGGCTTCGAGACGGTCACCTCCTCCTGCCCCGTCCCGATCATCATCGCCGGTGGCAAGAAGGTGCCGGAGCAGGAGGCACTCACCATCGCCTACCGCGCCATCGACCAGGGCGCAGCCGGGGTGGACATGGGCCGGAACGTGTTCCAGTCGGAGCACCCCTCGGCCATGCTGAGCGCCGTCCGTGCCGTTGTGCACGACGGCTTCACCCCTGACGAGGCCTACGGCCTGTACCAGGAGCTCTCCAACTGAGCTAACCCGGTGCGCCGCGCGGACGCGGTACGGAGCCCAGCGCTTCCGTACCGCTGTCCGGTCGCGCCATCACGCACCCCGCGCTGAACCAAACGAAGCGAGAAAAGACATGACACGGTTGACGACGCAGCACACAGACGTTGGCCCAGTGGACGTCGCCATCATCGGCGCCGGAATCAACGGGCTCGCCACGGCCAGGGAGGCCGCGGCTCAGGGCCTGCGGGTGGCCATCATCGACAGGGACGACCTGGGGTCACGCACCTCGGCGATCTCCACCCGGCTCATCCACGGTGGCCTCAAATACCTGGAGCGCATGGAACTGAACCTGGTGCACGAGTCCATCAGGGAGCGGAACATCCTGCTGGAGCAGGCACCGCACCTGGTCAGGCCGTACCCGATGCTGATTCCGTTCTCGTCGTCACAGAGCAGGCCGGGCTGGCTGCTGTCCTGCGGTCTGATGCTGCACGACGTCCTCTCCATCGGCAAAAAGCTCCCGCTCAACCGGATTGTGTTCCGTCGCAGGCTGAAACGCGAGTGGCCGTCGTTGGCCGACGCGGGGCTGCGCTGGGCTGGCCTGTTCCAGGACGCTCAGGTCCCGCTGACCGAGCGGCTCAGCACGGAGCTGGCGATTGACGCGCAGTCCAACGGGGCCATCGTGCTGACGCACGCCCCCGTGGAGGAGCTGGTCAGGGACAGCGCGGGCATCAGCGGGGTGCGCTACCGCGACCGCGACACCGGTGAGCTGCGCACCATCACCGCCACACGTGTCGTCAACGCGGCGGGACCGTGGGTGGACGCGGTCCTTGACCTGGCCGGTGAGCACGAGCAGAAGATCGGCCCGACCAAGGGCTCGCACTTCATCGTTGACCCGTTCCCTGGTGCCCCGGAGACCTGCGTCTTTTTTGAATCGCCCGACGACACCAGGCCCATGTTCATCCTGCCCTGGCTTGGCCGGTTCATGATCGGGACAACAGATGTGCCCTACAGCGGCAGTATCGACGAGGTCATCATGGACGAGGACGAGACCGACTACCTGCTCAACGCCGTCAACGGTCTGATCCCGCAGGCCGGTCTTGTCCGCTCCGACGTCATCTGGTCCTACTCCGGGGTGCGCCCCCTGCCCTATGTTGGTGAGCTGGATGACCCGTCGAAGGTCACCCGCGACCACGTCTTTATCGAGCACGAGGGCCGCGATCGTGGTCTGATCACCGTGGTTGGCGGCAAGCTCACCACCCACCGTGCCCTGGGGGAGCAGCTGGTGCGACTGCTGAACCGCTCGCTCGGTCGGTCAAGGGTCGCCTCGCCGACGCGGCGCGCACCGTTGCCTGGCCGACCCGTTGACCGGTCGTGGGACGAGTACCGCACCGGGTTTGTCCGGGCAGCCAGCCGGTACCCCTCCCTCGGAACGGACAGCGCAGGCCGCCTGGCCGACACCTACGGGATCGCCGCCGAACGTGTGGTGGCGCTGATTGCCGAGCGTCCGGAGCTGGGCGCGGTGGTTGACGAGGACAGCGGAGCCGTCGCCGCCGAGGTCATCTTCGTCATCACGGAGGAGGGCGCCCACACCCTTGAGGATGTTCTGCTTCGCCGCACCGCCATCGGGCTGAACGCGGACGTCGGGATCAGTGCCGCCCCCGTGGTCGCGGAACTGCTGGTGGCGGAGGGCATCTGGTCGCCCGAGCGGGCCGAATCGGAGCTGGCCGCATACCTGAGGGGCGTAGCCAGGTTCGCGCCGAAGCCCATTTCGCACTAAAAACGTGAGTAGACGCACCACCAAGTCAAGGACACAGGCAATGAAGCAGTGTTACATCGGTATCGACGTTGGGCTGACCGCCGCAAAGGCGGCGGCATTTGACGCGCAGGGAAACGAGCTCAGAACGTTCTCCGCCGCAAACCCCCGGCAGGCGGTTGATTCGTCGCGCCAGGAGATCCCCATGATCGGGCTGTGGGAGGTGGTGGCCACCGTGCTGCGCTCCCTCACGGACTGGTTGGCGGCCGAGGGCTGGCAGCCGGTCTCGATCGGAGCGACGGGGCACGGCAACGGCCTCTACCTGGTCGACGAGAACCTGGAGCCGGTCAGACCGGCGATCGCCTCAACGGATAGCAGGGCCGACCCCATCGTTCGAGGGGTCCCCGCGGCGGCGGTCACCGAGCTGCACACGTTGACCGGCTCTGTGCCGTGGGCCGGCCAGCCCGGACCCCTGCTGGCCTGGCTGTCGGAGCATGAGCCGGACACCCTGGCCAGGGCGCGGTGGGCCCTGTCCTGCAAGGACTGGCTGACACTGCGGCTCACCGGTCGTCCCGGTGGTGACCTGTCCGACGCCTCCGGTGAGGGCCTGCTGAACCTGTCCACCCGCGACTACGAACCCCTGCTCTTTGACGCGCTCGGTGTTGACCGTGAGGTCATGCGCCTGCTGCCCCCACTGGCCGAGTCCGACCGGGTGGTTGGCGAGGTCACCGATCGGGCGGCCGAGGAGACCGGGCTGCCGCTGGGCCTTCCCGTTGTGGCCGGCTGCATGGACTGCATCGCCAGTCCGATGGGTGCCGGTGCCCTGGGACCGGGCGATGTGACCGTGATCGTGGGAACGTGGGCGATCAACTCGGTTGTTGTTCCGGTCGACCAGGCCCCTCCCGCCGTGACGCTGAACGCGTTCCTCCCCGACCCGGCCCTCATGCTCGCGCAGGAGGTCGCGCCAACCTCGGCGGCCAGCATCGAGTGGTTCTCCACCCTGATGTCGACACTGTCTGCCGACGCCGTCTCGCCCCGGCAGCTGCTGGCGGCCGCCGCCAACGTGGAGGCGGGAGCCGACGGGGTGCTTTTCCTCCCCTTTGTGCACGGGGCACCCGACCACGCGGGGGCGTCAGGCACCTTCCTCGGGCTGCGCGACAACCACGGGTACGCGCAGATGGCCCGAGCCGTCGCGGAGGGCATCACCCAGTACCACCGGGTTCAGCTGGAGAAGCTGGGCAGAAGCGGGGCGCAGACCTCCAACGCCCCGTGGACGCTGGCCGGTGGCGGGGCCAAAAACCCGGTGTGGGCGCAGATGTTTGCCGACATCATCGGGCACCCCGTCCGGCGGCAGACCGGAACGGAGCTGGGGGCTCGCGGGGTGGCCTCGCTGGCGGCTCGGGGCATCGGTCACGATGTTGACGCCTGGGTCGCCACCCACGATGACGCGCTCGTTGTTGAACCGGGCCCGCAGCGTGCGGCCTATCAGCGCCAGTCGGAGCGGTTTGACGCGGTGCTGGCGGCCATGGAATCGGTATGGACGGAGAATCGCGCATGAGCGTGCAGGGCAGGAACGAGGCACCCGTGTCACAGGGTGGGACGGGCGAAGCGGAGGGCGAGCGGCTGCTCGCCGATCTGGTTGGGGTGTCCAGGCGGTTGGGGTCCGACCCGCGCCTGGTGCTGCACGGCGGGGGCAACACCTCGGTCAAGGGCATCAGCACGGATGTGACCGGTGCGCCGGTCAGCACCGTGTGGGTGAAGGGCAGCGGCTGGGATCTGGGCAGCATCGAGGCGGCAGGTTTTGCCCCGCTCCGCCGCGACCGGCTGCTTGAGGTCCTCGCCTGCCCCACCCTCAGTGACCGGCAGATGGTCAACGAGGTGACCCAGGCCTCCCTGGACGCGTCCGCGCCGAAGGCCTCCATCGAGGCCCTGCTGCACGCCGTGCTGCCCGGTCGTTTTGTCCTGCACTCGCACGCGGACGCCATTGTGGCGTTGAGTGACCAGGCCACCGACGACGGGCTTGTCGCCCGAGTGCTTGGCGACGGTGTGGCCGTGCTGCCGTACGTGAAGCCGGGCTTTGACCTGGCCACACTGGTCGCAGACCGGCCGGAACTCGTGTCCGGTGAGGTGAGCGCGTTTGTGCTGCGCAACCACGGCCTGTTCACCTCGGGTGACAGCGCCGAGCAGGTCCTCGCCGACCACCTGGCCCTGGTTGATGCCGCTTCCGCAGCCCTCGGCTCACCGTCCTGGGGTGACGAGGGTGACCCGATCGCGGCGCGCGGCGGAACCGTGGCTGAGCTGGCCGCCTTCCGGTCACAGCTCTCGGCGATCGTGGGGCACCCCATGCTTGTGCGGCAGTCGCGATCGTCGCGGGCGCTCGCCGCCGCGCAGGACCCCCACGCACAGCGCCGCTGGAGCAGGGGGACGGCCACGCCAGAGCATGTCATCCGAACCAAGCGTGAACCGCTCATCGGCCGCGACCTGGACGGCTACGCCACCCGTTACCGTGAGACGGTTGACCGGTTCAGCGACCCGAGCGTCCCGCTCACGCCGCTGGATGCGGCACCGCGAGCCGTGTTCGATCCGGAGTGGGGGCTGCTCACGGTGGGCCGGAAGGCCGCCGATGCCGCCGCCGTGCACGACATCATCCTGCACACGGCAGACATCCTTGACGCGGCTGACGCCGCCGGTGAGTACCGATCGCTCACCGAGCGCGACAGCTTTGACATCGAGTACTGGGAACTGGAGCAGGCCAGGCTTGCGGCGTCGCGCAGCACGGCGGCCATGACCGGTGAGGTCGCCCTGGTGACCGGTGCAGCCTCCGGTATCGGACGGGCCATCGCCCTGGACCTTCAGGCGGCCGGTGCTGTTGTTGTCGCCGTTGACCGTGACCCGAGGGTCGGTGACGATGCCAGCGCCACCTGGATCGGTGTGGTCGGCGACGTGTCCGATCCGGCCGTGATGGCCGATGCCGTGGAGGCGGCTGTCCGCGAGGGTGGCGGCCTGGACGCCCTGGTTGTTGCGGCGGGGATCTTCCCCGAGTCGGCCCCCATCGCCGAGCTTGACCCGGCCAACTGGGAGCGAAGCCTGCGGGTGAACACCACAGCCGTCGCCGAGGCGTTCAGGGCGGCGCACCCCGTTCTTGCTCTGTCGCCGCGCGGCGGCCGGGTGGTTCTTGTGTCAAGCAAAAACGTCGCGGCCCCGGGGCCGGGGGCCGCGGCCTACTCGGTCAGCAAGAGTGCCGCGGCGCAACTGGCCAGGGTGGCCGCGCTGGAGTGGGCTGCCGACGGCATCCGCGTCAACCTGGTTGAGCCCGACGCCGTGTTTGACACGGCGATCTGGACGCCGGAGCTCCTAGCGGAGAGGGCCGCTCAGTACGGTCTGAGCGTGCAGGAGTACAAGACCCGCAACCTGTTGGGTACGGAGGTGTCGAGTGCGCAGGTTGCCGAGGCCGTGCGGGTCCTCGTCGACGGCGGGCTCGCCGCCACAACGGGTGCACACCTGAGCGTTGACGGAGGCAACGACCGGGTGATCTGAGGAGGGGCGGCTCGTACCCTCCGTTGCCGTTATTCGGCGCGGAGGGTGACGGTCGCCGCGTCGCCGTCAAGGCGGATGTCACCGCCGATTCCGGAGCTGACCAGCTCCGTTGTTGTGCGCACCGAACCGTCAAAAATGGAGCGCAACTGCAGGGTGATGTTTGCCTCAAACGTTGTGGGTTCCAGCGCCCAGCCCTCGCCGCCGGGAACAAGCGTGACCGGCGGGTAGCTGAGGATCGACCAGACGGGCTCCCCCTCGATCCGGTCGTCAACGTCGTAGCCGAACGGGCAACCGCTGGGGTAGAGCGCCCGCTGGGTGACGCAGTCGTCCAGCTTGTTGTGCACGGCCTCCGACACCAGCCGGGTGAATTCCGCTGTGGCGACGGCGTCCATGGTCAGGCTTGCGGATCGTCCGGGCTCTGCCACCGTGACGCTGCTCGGTTCGGCGGCAACGTAGGGGTCGTCCCGGTGGACGGTGTAACGCCCCGGAACAAAAAGGTAGGCGTCAAAGGAGTGCGAGAACGCGCGCTCAACCCCCAGCTGACGGACGTCAAGCTCGCGGTCGTTGAGACTAAACCCGGTGGTGTGCTCAATGCGCAGTTCAACCGGGGCGGTGGGGCTCACCGCAAAACTCCACTCGGGCAGGAACCCGAGGCGGGTGCCGCTGCGCTCAACAAGAAGGGTTGAGCTGACCTGCTCGCCGTCGACGATGGCGCTCACCGTGATGCGATGGCGGCCCTCGGCGTCAACACCCTGATCGTGTGCGTGCGTGTTGCTGTAGGACGGCAGCACATCACTGCGCAGCAGTGCGGTACTGATTTGGGGGTCGGCGATCGGTTCTGCCCCGGGCATTCCCCTGGCGGTGTGTGCGTCTCCGTGTTCCAACGCCGACAGGTAGCGTCCGACAAACGCTTCAGCGCTGTACACGTCCCGGGCCAGAGCGCCAAAACCTGAGACGAGAGCGCTCAGCAGAAGAAGCCCGATGCCCGACCAGATCAGAATGCTCCGGCTGCGGGCTGACAGCGGCAGGGCATCCCGCGTCGGAGCCGGTCGCGCGGCGACGGTGGCGGTCGCACCGGTGTGCGTTGAGCTGAGCGGGGGGAGCGGTGCGCTCGGTGAGGACTGCCCCGCACGGACGGGGGAGGGCAGCGGTGGCCGGGGTGGTACGTGTGCGGCGGCATCGTCAGGGGGCCCGGCCGCGCCGTTTTCCTGATGATTCTCGCTCACGAGGCTCATCCTATCCGGCGCGGATGGGCGGTGGCCTCCGCCGGAAGAAGTAGTCTTGAGGCGCCAGAACCACGACCCAAGAGAGCACTCCGAGTGAAACTGACCGCTGAACAGCAGGCCGTCTTCGACCGTATCGAGAACACCCGCGACCACCTGTTCATCACCGGTCGTGCCGGCACGGGAAAGTCGACGCTGCTGAACCACCTGTCCTGGAACACGGAGAAGCAGATCGTTATTGCAGCCCCCACCGGGGTTGCGGCGCTCAACGTTGGCGGCCAGACCATTCACTCGCTGTTCCGGTTGCCGGTTGGCCTCATCGCCGACCATGACATTGAGCAGCCGGACAACGTTCGTAAACTCCTGAACACCATCGACACCCTGGTCATCGACGAGGTCTCCATGGTCAACGCCGACCTGATGGATGCCATGGATCGGAGTCTGCGTCAGGCCAGGTCTCGGCGGCGTGAGCCGTTTGGCGGGGTGCAGGTCATCCTGTTCGGAGACCCGTACCAGCTGGCCCCCGTCCCCGGTCGGGGCGACGAGAAGGCCTACATCGAGGACACCTACCGTTCGTTCTGGTTCTTTGATGCAAAGGTGTGGCAGGAGTCGCCGCTGTCCATCGTTGAGCTCACCCAGATCCACCGGCAGTCGGACGACTCCTTTAAGTACATGCTTGAGTCGGTGCGGCACGGGCTGGTGACGGCCGACGTGGCGAAGGTGCTCAACGACACCGGCGCACGCACACCCCCGGACACCGGGCTGATCACGCTCGCCGCGCGCAACGACAGCGTGACCCGCATCAACCGGGAAAACCTTGCCCAGCTGCCCGGCCGGTCGCTGACCGCCAGGGCTGAGGTCAACGGTGAGTTCGGCGAGAGCGCGTATCCGGCCGACGAGGCGCTGGAGCTGAAGGTGGGCGCGCAGGTGATGTTCCTGCGCAACGACTCCGGCGGCGGCCAGGACGGCCAGCGCTGGGTGAACGGGACCATCGGCACGGTGGTGAAGATCTCTGGCACCGTGCACGTTGAGATTGATGGTGACGTGGTTGAGGTTGAGCCGGTCACCTGGGAGAAGCACCGCTACAGCTACGCGGCCGCGACCAAGCAACTGCGCAAAGACATCGTCGCCGACTTCACCCAGTTCCCGCTGCGGTTGGCGTGGGCGATCACGATCCACAAGTCGCAGGGCAAAAGCTACGAGCAGGCGATCATCGATCTGGGTTCGCGGGCGTTCAGCCCCGGCCAGGTGTATGTGGCGCTGAGCCGCCTGACCAGCCTGGACGGGCTGTACCTGTCGCGGCCGCTGCGCCCGAGCGACATCATCGTTGACCCCGATGTGCAGCGGTTTATGGCCGGTGCCCGCCAGGGGATGCTGAACGCGGCCGATACAACCCAGGACACCTAGCCCGCGTTTACGCCGGGCTCGGACGTGGGGGTTTTTGTCCCCGGCGCCGATGCGGACAGGCGGCGATACTCGCGCCGAGCACGCCGGATCTGCGCGGGGGTGTCGGCACAAAAGAAGCCGGGCGGGGTGGTGGTGTCCGGAACGGTGGCGATGCCGTTTGCGGTGAGCCAGGCACGTCGGGTCGAGGGGGTGCGGAATTCCCTGTTCAACCAGGGCTGGTCGGCCAGGAGTGCG
>JBQELM010000044.1:0-10582 GCA_052103915.1 Mycetocola sp.
CACGAACCGCGGTGTCAAGGAATACCGCACAGGTGACGGAGAGGGCAGCCACGGCGGGTGGCAGGACCACGGCGAGCACGGGGTGGGTCGCGGTGGTGAGCAGCGGGGTGAGGGCCGCAACCGTCAGAATGATGACGGGTGTGTGGGTGACGTAGATCGGGAGGGTGCGAGATCCGAGGAAACCCAGCAGCGGCACGCGGCTGAGTGCCCGAGCCAGAGTGAACCCTGCGGCAACACCACACAGGGCTGTGACAAAAGCGAATCCGGGGATGGCGCGGGCACCGCAACCGACGCTCAGCAGGCTCATCGCCAACCACACCAGCAGGATGACCGCGCCGCGTCGAGGGCTGAGCCGGTTCACGGCGCGGGTGATGGGTTGGCGCAGGAGGAGGCCGGCGATGAAAAAGAGGTAGTACTTGGCCATGCCGGTCCAACCAACGTTCATGCTCTCCCCAACCGGGCTTCCGGTGAGCGCTGTCCAGTCGGTGAGTGCCAGGGCTGAGATGACGGCGGCAGTGCCGATCTGTGCGGCGTACGGGGCGCGCCGGGTCACCTTGGCCAGGACAAAAAACAGGCCGAGTGCCCAGATGAACCACAGCTCAAGCCGTGGCTCAAGGGGGGAGAGGAGGTACTGCTTGAGTGCGCCGAGCGGGTTGATCGGCTCGCCTCTGGCTGCGATGCCGATCAGGAGCGTTCCGGTTCCGATTGCACCCCAGAGTGCAAATACCCAGAGGAACAGGGCCAGCTTTTTGGTGAGCAGGGTTTTCCAGCTGACGGTGAGCCACTTGGCTGCAAAGAGTCCGGAGAGCGTAAAAAACAGCGGCATCCGCAGGGTCGCGACAACCTCGTTAAACGCTGACCAGCCGTCCTCGTTGAGCCCGGCACCGGCGAGCCAGTTGGTTGCGTGAAAGAGGGTGACGAGCACGATGGCCAGTCCCCGTCCGGAGTCAACCCACGCAATGCGGTTGCTGGGGGTTGTGCGCTGGTGCCGACTCACGCCAGAACCACACCGCGGTCGGTTGGCCGTTGGCTGGCGGGAAGCGCAACGTGCCGGCCGAAGCGGACCCGTCCCGGTTCCGAGATGTGCGGCAAAGCAATCGTCAGGAACATGATGGTGAGCAGCTCCGACGCGGCAAGCGGGCTGAAGAACAGGTTCCAGAGCATCCGAATGCCAAGGAAAATAAGGAGTGCGCTGGCCAGATTAAATCGGATGCGTCTGATGACACTGCTGATCGTGATCAGAACAAGGAAGACCGCAAGAACAAGACCCGCGATGCCGTACCGGGCCCAGAGGTCACCGATCACGGAGTGGACTTCGTAGCCGGCACCGAACATGTAGTTGTTGACGTACCCGTTTTCCGGGTCGTACCCCAGACCGGCCATACCCATTTTGGCGATCGAGACGTCGTAGGGGGAGGCGAGGGTCCCGGATCCGTAGCCGCTTGGATGTGCGCCAAAGAGCGCAAAGGTCGCGCCGAGTTCTGGTCGACCGCCAAGAAGGACAGAGCCGCCCGTCTCAATCTGGGCCAGTGTCCGTTCTCTGGTGAGCTCGCCGAATGCCCCGTCCGCGATCAGGGCCATCGCGGCGCTGTAGACAATACCGACGGTGGCGATCACTGTCGTGACCACTCGGAGTGTGCTTCGCCCCGCGCCGGTGCGGGGCAGGGGGAGGAGCTGCCAGAGAACCACAATCGCGGTGATCATGAGGATGACCGTTCCGGAGCGAGCATCGTTGAGGATGGACACCGCGGCAAGGGCAAGAAGTGCCGTCAGTTCAAACGGCCGATTGCGTGCCTGGGTTGCCAGGGACAGTGCAAGCACCGCAAAGGGGATGGAGAGCGTAAATCGCCAAAAGTTTCCGTCGGCTGCGCCGTGGACGGGGATGGCGAGGATCATGCCGAGCGCAATGAGGAGCGCGACGCGGGGGGCGCCAAGCAGGTGTCTTGCCCACAGCAGCACCCCAACACTCAACGCGATGTTCGCCAGCAGTGCCGAGTTCTCTGCCATCAGGAAGAGGCTGACACCGTGGTCGGCCGAGCGAATGCCGGTCAGGATGATCCCGGACAGCACGGCGGCCGTGCTGAGAAGAACAAGCGAACGCGCCCCAACGTGGTTGCGAAGGAGTGGAATCCAGACGGGGGTGAGAAAGAGCGACACGATCGAGGCGGCGGTGAGACCAACCGGCAGGGCCAGTTGCAGTCCAACGAGGACGGCAACTGACCCTGCGACGAGCGTGTCAGCTCGGATTGGTTTCCGGGTCACCAGGCTCCCGCATGTTGTGTGCCAGCCGGAACGTCAAGCAGCGACGCCACGGTGGAATCAAGCTTGCTCAGCGTGACCCTGTTTGCGGCGTTTGCTCCTGCCGTGGCGAGCGACGCATCGGAACTCAGAACCGCGCTCCCCTCGGCGAGGAACGACTGCCGGTCGTTGCCCGTTGAGGACGCAAACTGCGAGATTGTGGCAAACGTCTGCGCCTTGTTGGCTCCCTGGGTCCAGCGGACACTGGATGCCGGAGACGACGAGTCAAAGCGGTGGTAGACGTTTGAGTTGATGGTGAAGTCCATCTGCCCGGCCGTCCGCTTTTTGGTCAGGTCATCAACGCACAGCAGGCAGCTGCCGCCTGCCCCCGACACCACGTTGTTCTTGACGGTGATGTTCTGGAGCACCCACGGAACCTCCTTGGCGGACTGGCCAATCCGGTCGGCCTTTGCCTGTGTGTTGAGGCGTGAGTCGTCGGTGAACTGAACGGCCGCGAGCGAGCTCCCCCCGATGGAGTTGTTCCAGACGTTGACGTTGCCTGAGCTGCCGACCCAGAGGCCGTAACGGCCGCTGCCGGTGATCACGTTTCCGGCCACCGTGATGTCCTCTGAGATTTCTAGGATCATGCCGGTTGAGCCGTTGTTGGCGAGGCGGTTGGAGGTGACGGTTGCCTTGTGAACCGACTCGTCCAGCCAGAGGCCGTTGGTGATGTTGTCAGAGAGGTTGTTGCCATCAAGTGTCACGCCCGTGGTTCGCGTGATTTTGAGGCCACCGGAGACGGGCTTGCGGGTGAAGCGCTCGGTGTTGTTTCCCGTGAAGCTTGAATCAACAATGCTGATGTTGTGGGCTCCGTTGGCGCCCATGCCCATCATTCCGTTCCGCGTGCTCGTGACGTTTTTGACCGAGACATTGTCACCCCAGGCATAGAGGCCGATGGTGGCGTTGTCGCTGATCTGGACGTTTTCGATGCTGACGTCGTTGCCCTCAAGGGTCACCGCGCCCATCTGCCAGACGGAGTTGGCGTAGCGGGTGACTCCGATGCCGCGAACGGTGCTGCCCTTTCCCTTGATGGCAAGAGCCTTCTGGCGCTCGCTGGCGAGAACGGTCTTGTCACTGGGGTTGGTTCCGATGACCAGGCGCTTTCCCTTGGTGTCGGCGAAGAAGGTTCCCTCGGTGACAGCGGCGGCTGAACCCACCTGACGCAGGGACTTGCCATTAACCCAGATCTGCTCGGGGTGTGCGGCCAGCGGGTAGTCCTTCTCGAGGAAGCCGGTGTGTTCGTTGTTGTTGTCTGCCGCGCCCTTGGTGAAGGTGGGCGAACTGTCAAAGGTGTGCGACCAGCCCGAACTGACCCAGGTTGAGCCCGACTTGGTCCAGTTGCTGATCTGACGGCTGCCGTCGAGCCAGACCTTCTCGCCCGGCGCTGACTGGATGGTCACCTTCTTTGAGCCAGGAATCTCGACCGTCTCGCGGTAGGTTCCACCGCGAACAACAATGGTCTGGCCCGACGATGCCTGTGACACGGCTGCGCTGATGCTGCCGAGCGGGCTCGCGGAGCTTCCAGAGCCGCTCGTGGATCCGGCTTTCACCCAGATCGCGTCGGCCGGGGCGCGATAGTAGGCCTCGCCGATGGGGGCGCTGCCCGCATTGGCTCCGGCTTCACCGCCCTTTCCGGTCGGAGGAGCGTCATCCGTGGAATCGTCTACAACCTGAGCGCCGCCACCACCGGTGCCGCCGTCGGTGCCGCCCTCAGTGGAATCGGCAGGTGTCTCGTCGTTGGTATCGGGAACGCTGCCCTCGCCGCTGCCTGTTGAGCCATCGTCTGTAGTGGCTGTTTCGCTTGGCTGGGGGGTGGGTGAGGCGGTTTCTGTGTCCTCCGACGGAGAGTCGCTGTTGTCGGCACTCGTGACTGTGAGGTCGTCAAACCGTGCCTGGGTGACGGAGCCCGCGGGTGAGGCCGAGGACAGGTAGGCCCAGAGGCCAACGGTTCCGGCATCGCTGAGCCGAGAATCGCTTGAGTCGGTTGCGACGGCGGACCAGTCGCGAGGCTTGTCATCGCCTGTCCAAGCCCGTGACCTCAGGACAACGTCGTCAGTTCCTGCGGCTGAGGTTTCCAAATGAATCTCATCACCCGCGGAGATGTCGCGCGCAATGACCGTGTCTCGGTTGAGTTTGGTCTGGTTTGTTGTCCTGTCGTTCACTCGCGACTGGGCCAGCGTGACGACACCGCTGGGGGAGAACCGGACGCTGCTTTGGTAGTAGCTGCCGTCTTTTGCCCGGAGCTGAACACCGGTGTACACGCCGTTGCCCGACTCGGGAAGGGCGGGGGCCACGAGCGTGACACGAGCGGTGGTGTCTCGGCTGGTGAGCTCGGACAGGCGAGCCGACCGGGAGGTGCCGGTGGCCGCAATGTTGATGGCTCCGGCGCCGTCGGCCACCTCAAAGGAACCAGCGGCTGAGAGGCGGTACCCGCCACCGGAGGTTGCCGACCCCCAGCTCGACGGGGATTCGCGGTCAAAGTTGTCAGATGCGACGGTTGTGCCGGTGTCCGACTGTGGCTCCGGTGCGGCCGATGCTGTTGCCGTCGGCGTGGCGACAAGACCAACGATGATGCCTGGAATGACAAGGGAAGCGCCGATATGGCGTGATGGTCGTCGGTGCTGGGGGCTCTTTGTGCTGAGGCCTGGGCGGGTCACGTGACTCCTTGCGGGTGAGTGCGCCGCGACAGGCGTGGCCGCCGTCTGACGGGGGAACCCAGGCTCTGCCGACGCGCTGGCGTGGCAATGGACGTGAGCGAGGCTACCAACAAACTTGAGCGAAGCTCGCGTTTTTATAACGATGTGTGTGCAGAAGATGGGGCTCATGTCCGCACCGCCGAACGGCTGCGCTGAACGGGAAGCGCGTAAAGCCCAGGGATGCCCGATGTGACCCGGTGAACGAGCAAGCTGAACCAGATGGCAACCGCCGCCGCAATGGGTGGAGCTACCCATCCCCAGACCGCGGACGTACTCGGGGCGTGGCCCATGATCCAGAGGGGCACGGCGGCCACAAGCATGAGGGGGATCGTGTGGATCAGGTAGATCGGCAGCGTCAACTGGCCCAGCCGAGCAATGCGCGGTGCGATGCCCGTGCTTTGCCGTGAAATAACGACGGCAAGAGCGATGCCGGCGGCAACGGCGACGGTGCCGAGCGCTGTGCGCACCGTGGGGACGAGGACCGCAGAAAGGAGTCCGTCATCGGCTGATAGCGCCCCATCAAGAGCACGCAACCCAAGAACAGCGGCAAGATAGCCGCCCACGATCAGGGCGGCAAGACCCGGTGTGATGCGAAAAGCGTATCGACGGATCGGCGTGGACAGCAGGAGACCAAGCGTGAAAAAGACCAGGTATCTGACCGGCTTTATCCAGGCGTCGGCCGCGGCGGGAATCAGAAGCGGCACCACGAGCGAGAACGCCGCGCTGATGCCGATCACAATCGAGGGGGGAACGGAGCGAACCATCCAGTGCAGGCCAAGGTAGAGCGGAAGCGCAACAATGAACCACAGGTTTGCGTCGGGGAGGACCAGGACCCTGAGCAGTGCAAAAACCGACGGGTCTGACCCGACCGGGGGCCCGACCAGCCACGAGACACCGTGCTGAATGATGCACCACAGTGCGTACAGGTAGAGCAACGGCGCCAACCGCCGAGACCAGAGCGAGCGGAATGGCCTCGTCATTGCGGACGCCGCCAGGAGCCCGGAGAGCGCAAAAAACAGCGGCATGCGGAAACTGTCCAGCAGGTTGTTCACCCGAGGCCACGGCCCGGCGTTCCCTGTGACATCAAGGTAAAGAACAGCGTGGAAGAGAACAACAAGCAGGATCGCGAGCGCCCTGGCCGTGTCGATCCACCGCTCGCGCTCAGCGGTGGGCGTGCTCACGCTCGGCTGCCTCGTTGTGCTGACGATCCGCCGCGGTTTGCCCAGCGAATCATGGCGACAAGAAAACCAAGGAGGAGACCGGCTCCCGCGCCAACGACAACGTAGAGCCGCGTGTTCGGGGAGGAGGGCGCCGTCGGGAGATCGGCTGGAGCGATTTGAGCCAGGTTCACGGCGGCATTACCCGCCTCATCGTCGGGCGAGAGTTCGGCGACTGCGTCCTGGAGGGACGTGGCCGTAGCCTCGGTGATCTGCTGGGCCCTGGCGGGGTCGGAGTCGGTGGCGGCGATCGTAATGATCACGGTCCCACTTGGAGCCGCAGCCGTGACCTTGGAGCTCAGGACCTGTGCGTTGTAGGGCAGGCTGAGTTCTGTGACGACCGGGTCAAGCACCATCGCTGATGTGGCCAGCGTGGAGTACGAGGACACAAGGTTCTGGACGTAGGCGGACCCCTGGGCAAGCTCCGCGGCACTGCCAGCCTTGTCGGCTGAAACAAAGAGTGACGCCTCTGAGCGGTATTGCTTCTGCTGGATGAGGGACAGGGCCCCGCTGGCAACAACGCCAACCATGACAAGCGAAACGATCCAGATCCAGCTCCGGCGGAGCGCACTGAGGTAGTGGTAAAAGTCCATGATTTCCTGCTCAAACGGGGGGAGTCTGGCGCGTGGCCTGACCCGCGTGGTCGGTGAATGGTGTGGTGCTGTCCGCCGGAGCTGGCGCAGAACCCGCTGTGGTTGTTCCCGGCGGCTGAGACCGGTGGTGGTGATCGCCGGTGAGCCGTGTTGTGTGAAGCGCATCGGCAACCTCCGCGCGGAAGGCACGGTGATACTGGGCAACCCCGTACCGTTGCTCCGCATCACGAGCACTCTCAATGGCGCGCGTACGTGCGGCAGGCCAGTCGGCGGCAAGCTGCCCGATAGCCTCAGCCAGTGCTGGTGCCGATCCGGGTGTCACGCGCAGAACGGAGCTAAAGACCCCGCCTGCTTCACGGAGCCCTGAGGTGTTGGACACGATCGTTGGCCGGGCTGCGAGAACCGCCTCAACAGCCGTGTTGCCAAACGGTTCGTCGGCAAGAGAGGGAATGAGCACGATGTCTGCTGCGGCGAGCTCGGGCCAGACCGGGGTGATAAATCCTGTCTCGGTGACGTGGTCGGACATTCCCGCCGCAGCAATGCGAGTGCGGAGACCATCCCTGAACCACTCGTAACCGGGGAACACGTCGCCGATCATCGTCAGATGAGCGTCAACCCCCGCACCACGTAAGGCGATCAGGGCATCAACGGCAACGGTTGCCCCCTTGCGCTCGGAGAGCCGGCCGAGAAACGCCAGTCGGAGCGGTGCACGGGTCAGGGTGCGGCGTGGCTCGACGGGGTGAGCCGGTCCGGGAACTCCGTTGTACACAACCGTCGTCCGTGAGGCCAGCCTTGGGGCGGACTCCAGGATGGTTTCCCGGCTAAAAACGCTGTTGGTGATCACACGGTGAGCCAGGGCAAGCGGGGCATTCAGCGCGCGGCGTACCAGGGGAGCTGCACTGCGTTCCGCCTCGTGAACGTGACAGACCGTTGCGACCCGGGCGAGACGAGCGGCAATGAGCCAGGCCGGAATCGTGAGGGTGTTCACCACAACAACGTCCGGTCTCAGCCGACGAATCAGCGCTCGGTGGGCAAGAACACGACCGGGGGTACGTGCCGCAAGGCCACACAGCCCGCGCGGTCGGAGGAGCGACTTGCG
Organism: Mycetocola sp.; assembly: GCA_052103915.1. Lineage (GTDB taxonomy): Bacteria > Actinomycetota > Actinomycetes > Actinomycetales > Microbacteriaceae > Mycetocola_B. Next base: position 7,904 of record JBQELM010000044.1, read on the forward strand.
CAGAACAGGGGTCGGCGTCACCACAACCCTGGCGCCGCGTTGCGTGGCCGCGTCGACCAGCGGCCCCGACTCCGGCAGGCTCAGCACCACCCGATAGCCGGAGCTGTGCAGCGCGGTAATGGACTCAAGAAGGACACGGTCGGAGCCGTAGAGCTCAGCACTCGGGTGGGCAAAAAACGCGAGGGGCGCCCGGGTGGGGCGAGCAGAGGACGTGCCGCTCACGAGGAGGCCACCGCCTCTGTGCTGTCCGACCACGGCAGAGCCGAGCGCCGTCCGCGGCGGAGCGGTCGAATGCTGCGACCCTGATGAAGCCTGTGCGCCAGCTGCTCATAACGAACAGCGACATCGTCCCAGTCATACCGTTCGGCCGCACGGGAACGCAGCGCCTGTCCGCGACCGACGGTGAGGGGGATGGAGTCCTCCGCGACGTTCAGCTGTTCGGCCAAATCCTCGGCCGTGTTGAAGTACCTGGCCTCCGGTCCGGCGACCTCTCGGTTAAAGCCGACGTTGTACGCAATGACGGGGGCTGCGGCACCCATGGCCCGAAGCAGCGATGGGTTGGTGCCACCAACCGAGTGGCCGTGAAGATAGGTGAGAGCGTTGCCGTACAGCGCATCAAGGAGTTCCTGGTCCCACACCCCGCCGAGGAGGTGAACGCGGTCATCCGAATCGGCCAGCGTTCGAATTGTTGTGGTGTATTCGGCCGCGTAGGGGGCGCTCCCCACAACAACGAGGGGCAATCGTGACCGCGACCGGCGAAACGCCTCGATGATCAACGCCACGTGATTCTCGGGCTCAAAGCGCGCGACAACCAGGTGGTAGCCCTGAGCGGTCAGTCCGTGCTCGGCCAGGCGTGCCGTTGAGGTGTGCGTCAGGATCGGGGCGCCGTACGCGATGAGTTCTGTCGGAACCCTGAACTGATGCTCGTAATAGTCGGAGATGCCCTGCGCGTCAGCAATCAACGCATCGGCACTGCGGACAGCCTGGGCCTCAGCCGCGCGGTAGTAGCGCTTTCCCGCTCCGCTCCACTTGTCTCTGCGCCACTCAAGGCCGTCAACGTGGACAGCGGTGGGGATGCCACGAAAACGGAGCGCGGGGACAAAGGGGGCATTGGCGGCGTTAAAAACGAACGCGGCGTCCGGGCGGCGGTGGGTCAGCGTGTGCGCAACGCTCAGTGCCGTGTGGCTCAGGGTTTCAACCGCTTTGCTTGGGACCGCTGGCAGGTGCACAAGGGTCATGCCCCTGTAGGTGCGCGGTCGGGGGTGCTCAGCCCCGCGGCAGTAGACCGTGATGCTGTGGCCACGGTCGACCAGGCGGCGGCCGACCTCTTCAATGGCGGTTTCAAAGCCGCCGTATGCGGCGGGAACGCCCCGCGTGCCGATCATCGCGATCCGCAACGGCTGAATAGTGTGATCGGTCGTCATTAGTAGGCTCCCGTTGGTTTGATGAGCATGACGACGGTGCGCCAGATAACTATGAGGTCCCCAACCGGCGACCAGTTTTCGACGTAGTAGAGGTCAAGCCGGACGCTTTCGTCCCAGCTGAGGTCGCTGCGTCCGCCGATCTGCCAGAGACCGGTGATGCCCGGCTGGATGAGGAGGCGGCGACGTGTGTCTGTCCCGTAATCCTCAACTTCTCTGGGGAGTGGGGGACGGGGGCCAACGAGGCTCATGTCTCCGCGAAGCACATTCCAGAGCTGGGGTAGTTCATCAAGTGAGTACCGCCGCAAGAAGCTACCGACGCGGGTGACCCGTGGATCATTTCGCAGCTTAAAGAGCGGGCCAGCCCCCTCGTTGTTCTGCATCAACGCGGACAAGTCACGCTCGGCGGTGCTGACCATGGAACGGAACTTGTACATGGTGAACGGCTGCTCGCCACGGCCGATGCGCTTCTGCTTAAAGATGACGGGGCCACGTGAGGTCAGTGCGATGGACAGCGTGATGACAAGAAACAGCGGGAGCAGAAGGAGAAGCCCAACGGACGAGCCGAGAATGTCGAGCGCGCGCTTGAGGATGTGATTTGCGCCGGTGAACTGGGGAATCTGGACAACGATGAGTGGGAGTCCGTCAACGGCGCGGAACCGCAACCGGTCTTCTGACACATCACTGAGCGGAGAGGCGATGACCAGCTCTGCCGCTGTGCCCTCCAATTCCCAGGCCAGCCGCCGCAGGGTCTCGCCGTTACCGCTTGCGCTTGAGGCGACAATCACGGTGTCGGCGTTGAGATCACGCGCCTTGGTGCTGACGTCGTGTGGGCGGAACGTTGCGTCGGCTCGGACCGCGCCGACAACGTGGTATTCGGCATCACGGTCGTGGCCGATGTGGGTGCTGACGTAGTCAGCCTCCGCTCTGGTTCCGACCACAACGGCTCGGCCGAGATAGTGGTTCTTGGCGCGCTGGCTGCGCAGCCAGCCCCGCCACAACCGGCGGCCAAGCAGCAGGGCCACAATTCCCAGCGGGAGGGTCAAAGCAAAAAACGCTCGGGCAACGTCAACCCGAAACAGGATGAGCAGGATGGCGATGGTGCCAAACGCGGCCAGGCTGGCATTGATGATCCGGCTGTACTCCTGACCGCCCTTGCCAAGAACGTCGGGCCGGTGACTGCCAAACAGGGCGAGAGCGGTAAACCAGACGATCGAAACAAGGATGGCGAGTGAGCTGTACTTGGCGGTTGTTGTGC
>JBQELM010000045.1:0-10366 GCA_052103915.1 Mycetocola sp.
CCAACGTGGGCGAGACCGGCGAGTCCTAGACTGGGACCATGCCAACTCGACTGACACTGATCGGTAAACCAGGGTGCCACCTCTGTGACGATGCACGTGAGGTCGTGTCATCCGTCCTGGACGCGCACCCCGAACTGAGCGTCACGGTCGAGGAGCAGAACATTCTGGAGGACGCGGAGCTTCATGACCGCTACTGGGAAGAAATCCCCGTTGTTCTGATCAATGACGAGGTCCACAACTACTGGCGGATCGACCCGGTCCGTCTTGAACGAGCACTCAAGGAGATCGCCTCATGACCATTCGCCACATCGTCAGCTGGAAGCTCAGCGCCGAGGACACCCAGACCAAGCGTGAAGACGCCACCGGAATCGCCACGCGGTTGCGGGACTTTGGACGCAACCACCCGGAGCTTGTCACCAACCTGCAGGTCGGAACCAACATCGCCTACCCGGAAAAGAACTTTGATCTGGTTCTGATCGCCGACTTTGCCGACCTGTCTGCGCTTGAGGAGTACCAGGTCCACCCGGAGCACCAGGCGATCGTTGAGTTTGTTGTCCCGCGTGTCAGTGCTCGCGCGAGTGTTGACTTCGAGCTCTAAACACCCATCCGGGGTGTGAGTCACCGGCCCGGCTGTGGGCGATGTGCGGTGACACAGACTGAGGGCCAGCCGTCATGATGACGGCTGGCCCTCAGTCTGTGTATCCGAGTGAACGGCTGGGGCTACGGGGCCAGACGGGTCGGGCCGCGGAACAGGTAGGTGACCTCACGGATCGACGTCTCGTGAAGCATCAGCATCAGGACGCGGGCCAGGCCCATGCCGAAGCCACCGTGGCTGGGAACGCCGTAACGGAAGAAGTCGAGGTAGAAGCCAAGCTCCTCCGGGTCAAGACCCTTCTCCTTGGCCTGCTCGATGAGCACGTCAACGCGGTGCTCACGCTGCGCGCCGGTTGAGATCTCAACACCGTTGTAGATGAGGTCGTAGCTGTTGGTCAGCGACGGGTCGCCCTCATGACGCATGTGGTAGAACGGGCGAATTGACGAGGCGTAGTCGGTGATGAAGACAAAATCGTGACCGAGGGTCTCCTTGACGTGGGCAGCAATCTGACGCTCGCCCTCCGGGTCCATGTCGTCGTCGGCGCGGGGGATCTCGTACCCACGGTCGGCCACAATCTGCTTGGCCTCGGCCAGCGGAATGCGGGGGAACGGGGTGGACGGAACCTCGATCTCGATGTCGAACAGTTCCTTGATGGCGTCACCGTGCTTGGCCTTGACCGCCGAAATGCCCGCGACCATCAGGTCCTCGTGCAACTGCATGACGTCCTCGTGGCTGTCGATCCAGCTGATCTCGGAGTCGATGCTGGTGAACTCCGTGGCGTGACGGGACGTGAAGGAGGGGTCAGCACGGAACGCCGGACCAACCTCAAACACCTTGCCAAAGCCGGCCGGCTGAGCCATCTGCTTAAAGAACTGCGGGCTCTGCGCCAGGTACGCGGTGGTGTCGAAGTACTCAACCTCAAACAGTTCGGCCCGCGATTCGCTGGCCGAGGCCATCAGCTTGGGGGTGTGAATCTCGATGAAGTCGTTGTTGATCCAGTACTCGCGCAGCGCGTGCTCGAAGGTCGTCTGAATGCGGAAAATCAGGTTCTGCCGCGGGGTGCGCAGGTCAAGGAAGCGCCAGTCCATGCGCTTGTCCAGGCTGGAGTCTGCGGCGATCGGGGTTTCAGGGTTTGCCTCGCCCACCACCTCAAGGGAGGTGATCTTGACCTCGATGCCACCAAGCTTGACGCGCTCGTCGTGCTTAAGCTCGCCGGTCACGGTGAGGAAGGTGCCGTGAGCCAGGCCCGAAATCGACTCGGTGAGGGCAAGCCGGGCCTGCGCATCCGCGTCGCCATCCTCTGCCTCGCGGGTTGCCGGGTTCACCAGCTGAACGGCTCCGGTCTCATCGCGCAAAACGATGAACTGGACCTTCTTCTGGTCGCGGACGGTATCAACCCAACCGGAGACCGTGACGGTTCCGTCGGGAAGCGGGGCAAGATTTTTGATGACAACGCGTGCATTCACGCAGCCAACTCTACCCGCCAGGCCCGGCGTGGCGCTCCTGCGGTAACTTCACAGCCGGACGAAACGTACACTGGAGACCGTGCCAGCCAATCGCATCCATCTCGTGCGCCACGGCGAGGTCCACAACCCCGAGCACGTCCTTTACGGACGTTTGGAGGGGTTCCGCCTCTCCGAGCGCGGTCGGTTGATGACTCGGGCCGCCGCCGACGAGCTCATTGCCGCGGGAGACCCCGTTCGTACCCTCATCGTGTCGCCACTACAGCGGACCCAAGAATCAGCAGAACCGATCGCTGAATCGTTCCGTCTTGAGCCGACCATCGACGAACGCGTGATCGAGCCGAGCAACTTTTTTGAGGGAACCCAGATCCGGCGTGCACTGCGCAACCCGATCAACTGGCTGGTGCTTCGCCGCCCCAGCGTTCCCAGCTGGGGTGAGCCGTACACGAGCATTGTTGACCGCATGATGGCAGCCATCACCGACGCCTGGGAGGCAGCGGACGGCGGTGACGTCGCCATTGTGAGTCACCAGCTCCCGATCTGGATGGTTCACCGTCACGTGAATGGTCTCCCGTTGAAGCACGACCCCCGCGAGCGCCGCTGTGCGCTGTCCAGTATCACGACGCTTGAGCGCTCGGGCGACGCCTTTGTTGAGGTTGGCTACCGCGATCCCGCGGCAGCACTCGCCGCCGACAGCGTGGATGTAGGAGCAGTATGACCCGCTCAGCAGCAGCAGCAGCACCCGCCGCCACGTCGGAGCAGGGCGGTCGTCACCGCGGTCGCGCCGTCCGCTGGGGCGCCCTCATCGCGGTCGCCGGAGCGCTGGTTCTGAGCGGGTGCTCGGGCGCAAACGATGGACTGGCCGACCAGTACCAGGCGGCGGACAACAAGGGATACATCGCCGGTGACGGAAGCGTCACAGAGATCGCCGTTGATCAGCGCGCTGAGCCCGTGACCTTTGCAGGCACGGGGGAGAAGGGCGAGGAGATCAACTCGGCCGACCACCTGGGCGAGGTTGTTGTGGTGAACTTCTGGTACGCCGGGTGCGCGCCGTGCCGCGCTGAGGCACCCCAGTTGCAGTCCCTCAACGAGAAGTACGCCGACGCCGGTGCCAACTTCATCGGCGTGAACGTTTACGACCAGCCGGACACCGCTCTGGCATTCAGCGATGACTACGGCATCACCTACCCGTCCGTCATCGACGTGAACGACGGGGCCGCTCGACTGGCCTTCACCGGGACCGTTCCGCCCAAGGCCGTACCGACCACCATTGTGCTTGACACCCAGGGCCGCGTGGCCGCGCGGATCCTTGGCCAGCTGCCGGACGAGTCGGTGCTCGACACCCTGATTCGCGACACCATCGCGGAGTGATCTGTTCATGAGTCCCGGTGAGATCGTCATGAACGGTCAGCTAGCCGCAGCCCTCCCCCTGGCGGCGCTGGCCGGCCTGCTGTCCTTTGCGTCCCCCTGTGTCTTGCCGCTTGTTCCCGGCTACCTCGCCTACGTTGGTGGTGCTGCCGGAGCCACAGCGGACGCGGGCTCGGCGAGCTCACGGCGTCGGCTGCTGATCGGTGTTCTTGGTTTTATCCTCGGTTTCAGCCTCGTCTTTGTTCTGACCGGTGCATTTCTCGGAACCGTTGGCGCGTTTCTCACCCAGTGGCAGGGCGTCTTGACCCGGGTCTTTGGCGTGCTGATCTTTGTGCTCGGCTTTGTGTTTATCGGTCAGCTGGGGCCGCTGCAACGGACAGTGAAAATGAACCTGCGCCCCGTCACGGGATACGCGGGGGCGCCGCTGCTCGGCATTGTTTTTGCGATCGGGTGGACCCCGTGCATCGGACCGGTCATGGTCGCTATCCAGGCCATGAGCGTTGGTGCCGGTTCGCCGTCACGCGGTGCGCTCCTCGCTTTTGTTTACTGCCTTGGCCTGGGGATTCCTTTCCTTCTCCTTGCCCTCGGTTTTGGTTGGGCGACCGATTCGGTCGCATTCCTCAAACGGCACATCAGGGTGATCAACATCATCGGCGGCGTTCTGCTGATGGTCATCGGAATTCTGATGGTGTCGGGAGTCTGGGAGATTCTCATGTCACGTCTTGGGGCGGTGATCGGGAGCTTTGAGCCGGCCCTCTGATTACGTTGATGCATCCTCACCCGAGGGAAACAGCAGGGAACCACTGAACCAGCCCACACTCGGTGTGCTCGGCTGGGTTCGCTGGGCCTGGCGGCAGCTGACAAGCATGCGCACCGCGTTGCTGTTGCTGCTGTTGCTGGCGATTGTGGCCATCCCCGGGTCGCTGTTCCCGCAGCGCTCGAGCGACCCGAACGGTGTGACGCAGTACTTCCGCGACCAGCCGGATGCCGCACCCATTCTGGACAAGTTCCAGCTCTTTGACGTGTACTCGTCGGCGTGGTTCTCGAGTATCTACATCCTGCTCTTCATCTCACTTATCGGCTGCATCATCCCCCGGACAAAGCACCACTGGCAGGCGCTCCGGCAGCGCCCGCCGCGCACACCTGTGCGCCTGGAGCGTCTGGCCGACTACCGCGAGCACAGTGTTGACACGCTGAACAGCGGTGAGGCCATTGAGTCCGCGCAGAGCATCCTGAAGAAGTCGGGGTATCGGACAGAGATTTACACGCAGCGCGAGCGTGGCGGCGGAGAGAGCATCTCTGTCTCGGCCGAGCGTGGCTACCTGCGTGAGACGGGAAACCTGGTTTTCCACTCGGCGCTGGTTGGTGTTCTTGTCGCCGTTGGCGTGGGAGGCGGCCTGGGCTACAACGGCCAGAAGGTTGTGGTTGAGGGGCAGACCCTGGTCAATACCCTGCTTGACTTCAACTCGTTTAATCCGGGCCGGTTCTTCAACACCGACACCCTTGCGCCCTTTGCGCTGACACTGGACAACTTCGAGACCGTCTACGAGACGAACAACCTGGACGCCTACGGCCAGCCGATCGACTACACGGCCAGTGTGACCACTCGGATCCCCGGTGGGGATACGGCAGAGCAGACGGTGAAGGTCAACGAGCCGTTAGCCATCGAGGGGACAAGCATCTACCTGCTTGGTAATGGCTTTGCGCCGACGATCACCGTTCGTGACGCCGACGGTCGTGTGGTTTTCACCGACTCGGTTCCGTTCCTTCCGCAGGACACCAACCTCACCTCGCTTGGCGTCATCAAGGTGCCGGACGGTCTTGACACTCAGCTGGGTATGACGGGGTTCTTCTACCCGACGGCGATGCGGTTGCAGACCGGCGCCTACGCCTCCACCTACCCCGATCTGGTGTACCCGGTGCTGACCCTGAACGTCTTCCAGGGCGACCTGGGAATCAATGAGGGAACGCCACGGTCGGTCTACACCCTTGACGCGGACGGCATGGAGCAAATTGCCGGTGGCGACAGCGGGACGAGCGCCATTGAACTGATGCCGGGCCAGAGCAGCGAGCTGCCCAACGGGCTTGGCTCGGTCACCTTTGAAAACGCGGCGCTTGGTCCGGATCAGGAGATCGTTGACGTCACGGGAGTGAAGGCACAGCCGGGAACCGAATCTGATGCCGGTACGGACACGGACGGCGCCAGCGAGGAGGGCACAGCCAGTAGCGCTGAGCCGAGTGAGCAGGCGACCGCCCAGGCAACGGCCACACCCGGTGAGGAGGCGACGGCTGAGCCGAGTGACACTGAAACTCCGCTCAACCCGCACGGCTCGGGGACCGGTGCCGGTTCAGGAACAACAAGCACAACGGATAACTACGCGGGAGCGGTGAAGAGATTTGCGTCGTTTGACGTTCACCACGACCCCGGACAGTTGTGGGTCCTGGCGTTTGCCGTCCTTGTGATTGCCGGTCTGATCACGTCGCTGCTTGTTCCGCGGCGCCGACTCTGGGTGAAGATCACCCCAACCGCCGATGGCGGACACCGCATTCAATACGCCGGGTTGGCCAGAGGTGAGGACCCCACGCTTGAGCAGGCCGTGGCTGATCTGAGCGAGCGTCACACCGCAGCGATCGACAGTGAGCCCCCGAATCGGAAGGTAGACTGAGGAAGTGCAAGAGACTGATCTGAGCTTCTACTCGGTTGTACTGCTGTGGTCGTCCATGGCCGTGTACGCCATTGCTTTCATTGCGTTCGCAATGGACCTGGCGCGGCGCAGCGCCGACGTTGGTTCCGCGGTGTCGGCCGCACACGAGTCGTCGGCTCCGGCTGAGGCTCGGGTAGCAGCCGCTGCAACCGTTGGCGCCGCTGGGGCAACCCCAGCTCGTCCCACGCGACCAGCTCGCGGCCAGCGCACGAAGGACACCGGCCCCGAGGTCGCCCCAAGCACCTCACCCAGCCTCCGGGTGGGAGTGGTTCTCACCGTTTTTGGGTTCCTGCTTCACGTTGGTGCCACCGTTCTTCGCGGAATTGACGCACAGCGGGTGCCGTGGGCCAACATGTACGAGTTCGCGATGACAGGCACCCTGCTGATCGTGCTCGTGTTCCTCGCCGTTCTCACCCGCAAGGACCTGCGCTTCCTCGGCACGTTTGTCATTGGTCTTGTCCTTGTTCTCTTGGGCGCAAGCGCCGTGAACTTCTACGTTGCCGTTGTTCCACTTCCGCCGGCTCTGCAGTCGGCCTGGCTCATCATCCACGTGTTTGTCGCGGCACTGGGAACGGGATTCTTTGCGCTTGGTTTTGCGTTGAGCGCCCTTCAACTTGTTCAGAACAAGCGAGAGAGCTCGCAGAAGCCCGTCGCTGAGCAGAAGTTCCGCTTCCTCGCCACGCTTCCCGGTTCTGCCCGTCTCGAAAACCTGTCGTACCGCGTCAACATCATCGGTTTTATTCTCTGGACCTTCACCCTGATCGCCGGAGCCATCTGGGCTGAGCGTGCCTGGGGCCGGTACTGGGGCTGGGACACCAAAGAGGTCTGGACCTTCATCATCTGGGTTCTATACGCCGGATACATTCACGCCAGGGCCACCAAGGGCTGGCGGGGTTCCCGATCAGCCTGGCTGGCGATTGTTGGGTTCATTGCCGTGATCTTCAACTTCACGATCGTGAACATGTTCTTCAACGGCCTGCACTCCTACTCCGGCCTCTAAACAGTGGCGTCTCGATCGGCTGCGTACCGCAGTCAGCGCCGCCGCGCACCAAAATCCGGCGGGGTAGCGGCACTTGTCGCGCTTGTCCTTGTGGTCCTTGGAGCTGTTCTTGCACCGGAACTGTTTGAAGCAAGCGAGGCGGACCAGTCCGCGTCACAGCCATCAGCAGGCGCATCTGCGGCTCCCGACGTGCGGCCGCAGACGGGTGAGCCGGCGATTGATGTTCTGCGATCCCTTCCGGTGAAGGGAAAAGCGCCCATGACCGGATACGACCGCGTTGAGCGTTTTGGGGCGGCGTGGACCGATGTGGACGGCAACGGCTGCGACACCCGGAACGACATCCTCGCCCGTGACCTGACAGACATCACCGTTGATGACCGGTGCCGGGTGTTGAGCGGTGTTCTTTTCAGCCCGTACACCGGAGAGCAGATCTCCTTCAGACGCGGCGTTGATACCTCCGCCGAGGTGCAAATTGATCACGTTGTTGCTCTGGCGAACGCGTGGGTGACCGGGGCACAGCGCCTGGACGACACGACGAGGACGCGGCTGGCCAACGACCCGTTGAATCTGATGGCTGTTGACGGTGAGTCAAATCAGAAGAAGTCGGCGTCGGACGCGGCGAGCTGGTTGCCGCAGAACAAGGCGATTCGGTGCGACTACGTTGCACGGCAGATTGGGGTGAAAGCCGCCTACGGGCTCTGGGTGACGGAGGCTGAGTCGGCCGCGCTGGCGAGGGTGCTTGACGGATGCTCGGGTCAGCTCATCCCCGACCCCGCAGCGCGGGCCTCATCGGTGTTGCTCGGCACCGACTAGGCGGTGTGCGGCGCGCTCAGAAGCTCAGCGCACCTGCGGATGCGGGCATGCCACCACGCCCGCCGGTCGTCGTCGGCCGCATGAGCCCGAAGCAGATCGTGGTCGGCCTCGACGCGCCGGACCGGGATCTGACCCGACTCGGCTCGGAGCGGTTCGCGGGTCACATCGGCCGCAAGCAGGGACGCCGTTCCCAGTCCGCAGGCCAGCTCCTGCCCGGGGATGGCCGCGGCAAGCCGAGCACCAAGCGACAGGCCAACACTTGAGTCGATGGCGCTGGACACCACCGCCGGAAGACCCAGCCGGGCCACGATGTCACGGGCCCTGGTGGCACCACCGAGCGGCTGGGCCTTGATCACGATGATGTCCGCGGCGTTGGCCTGCACCACACGGTCCGGGTCGGCGGCCTTGCGGATGCTCTCGTCGGCGGCGATGGCGACGCTGCCCGCAAGCCGTTGCCGCAGTTCGGCCAGCTCGGCAACGGTGGCACAGGGCTGTTCGGCATACTGCAGGCCAACAGCGGACAATGCGGCGAGGGCGTGTTGCGCCTCGGTAAGGCTCCACCCGCCGTTGGCGTCCACACGGATGGCCGCGCTGTCGCCCAGGGCTCGTCGAACAGCGGTGACCCGTGCAACGTCGTCGGCGAGGGTCTGGCCCGGCTCAGCGACCTTAACCTTGGCGGTACGTGCACCGTCGTAGCGAGCGAGGAGCTCCGCGACATCCTCGGCGGGCAGCGCGGGAACCGTCGCGTTCACCGGAATATGGCTGCGTAGCGACTCCGGCCCGTCACTCCACCCATCCTCAATGGCGGCCTGCAGCCAGGTGCTCGCCTCGGCATCGGTGTACTCAAGGAACGGCGAAAACTCAGACCAACCCGACGGGCCCTCAAAAACCACAACCTCTCGAACGGTGACCCCACGGAACCGTGTGACGAGGGGGAGAGACACCACGTGGCTCCGGCCGATCAGTTCGTCGGCGTCGGGAACAGGGGAGAGGGGGAACGCGATCATGCCTCCATTCTCGCGCTCCCCGCATCGTGGCGCTCCTAGACTGGACACATGAGCGTCTCCGAGATTTTTGATCCAGAACAGTGGACCCCGGCGACCGGGGCTGGCGCCCTGGAGGACATCACCTATCACCACGACGTGAGTGGCCGGATCGCACGCATCGCGTTCAACCGGCCGGAGGTGCGGAACGCGTTCCGCCCGCAGACCGTTGATGAGCTCTACCGTGCCCTTGAGGACGCCAGGGTGAACCCGCGAATTGGCGTTGTGCTGCTCACCGGGAACGGGCCAAGCCCCAAGGATGGCGGTTGGGCGTTCTGCTCCGGTGGCGACCAGCGGATCAGGGGACGGGACGGTTACAAGTACTCGGACACCGACAGCGCCGACGGTGTGGACCAGGCACGGTCGGGACGCCTGCACATCCTTGAGGTGCAGCGCCTGATTCGGTTTATGCCGAAGGTTGTCATCGCCGTTGTTCCCGGCTGGGCGGCGGGCGGCGGGCACTCGCTTCACGTGGTGTGCGATCTGAGTATCGCGAGCGCCGAGCACGGCAAGTTCAAGCAGACCGATGCCGACGTTGGTTCCTTTGACGGCGGATACGGCAGCGCGTACTTTGCCCGCCAGGTGGGCCAGAAGTTTGGCCGCGAGGTGTTTTTCCTCGCCCAGGAGTACTCGGCACAGCGGGCGTACGAGATGGGCGCGGTGAACGCGGTTGTTCCGCACGCAGAGCTGGAGTCAACGGCGCTGGACTGGGCCAGAACAATCCTGACCAAGTCGCCGACAGCGATTCGGATGCTCAAGTTTGCCTTCAACGCCGTTGATGACGGCATGGTCGGCCAGCAGGTGTTTGCCGGTGAGGCAACCCGGCTGGCCTACGGAACGGATGAGGCCGTTGAGGGCCGCGACTCGTTCCTGCAGAAGCGTGAGCCCGACTGGGCACCGTACCCGTGGCAGTACTAGAGGGGGACCGCCCGCTGCGGGTCCTCCCCGTTGGTGCCGATCGGATACCGGAGGCCGCCGACGCGCTCCGGGCGGCACTGGACGGCTCGGGACCCGCGCTTCTGCTCCGCCCGGACGACGGCGAAGCCGCGCCCGACGCCATCGCCCAGGGGCAGCTCCCACCCGCAACGGTCGCCGACCGGGTCGCCCTTGTCGTTGAGACCTCAGGGTCGACCGGTGTGCCCAAGCGGGTCGCCCTGAGCGCTGAGGCGCTGAGGGCTGCCCATGCCGCCAGTTCGCAGGTGCTCGGCGGGCCGGGCCGCTGGCTGCTGACGCTCCCGTTGCACTACATCGCCGGTGCCCAGGTTCTGATCAGGTCCTTGCTTGACGGGTCAGTGCCTCTGGCGATGCCCCCCGGGCCCTTCACCGCCGACGGCTTTATTCAGGCAAGCGCACAGGACTTGTCCGCGTCGCGGCGGTAC
>JBQELM010000046.1:0-10207 GCA_052103915.1 Mycetocola sp.
ACGCCAAGGAGACGGGCAAACGAGTTCCGGTAAGACACCGGAATGAGTGCATCGGCAAGTCGGTTAAACGTTGCTGTCATGACGTTGACTCTATTCCGATCCCGCCCGCGACAAAGCCCCACACCGTTTCCCCGTGGTGGGGAACAGGTGTGGGGCTTCGCCGTACGTGCCGGAGGCTAGCCGGCCAGCCAGGCCTCAACCTCGGCGACGCTGCGCGGAATCCCCGCTGAGAGGTTCTCCGCACCGTCGGCAGTGACGAGGATGTCGTCCTCGATGCGCACGCCGATGCCGCGGAGCTCCTCCGGAACAGTCAGGTCGTCTGGCTGGAAGTACAGGCCGGGCTCGATGGTGAAGACCATGCCCTCCTCAACAACGCCGTCGTAGTACATCTCACGGCGGGCCTGGGCGCAGTCGTGCACATCAAGGCCAAGGTGGTGGCTGGTGCCGTGAACCATGTAGCGACGGTGGTACTGCAGCTCAGGCTTCAGTGACTCCTCGGCGCTCACGGGCAGCAGACCCCACTCGGCCGTCTTACGGGCAATGACCTCCATGGCGGCCTGGTGCACCTCGTGGAACCGGATTCCGGGACGGGTGATCCGCAGGGCTGCGTCTGCGGCCTCAAGAACTGCCTCGTACACCTTGCGCTGCACGGGGCTGAAGGTGCCGGAGACCGGGATGGTCCTGGTGATGTCGGCGGTGTACAGGCTGTCAACCTCAACGCCGGCGTCAATCAGGATCAGCTCACCCTCGTTGACCTGGCCATCGTTCCGCGTCCAGTGCAGAATGCAGGCGTGTGCGCCGGAGGCGGCGATCGTGTCGTAGCCGGTCTGGTTTCCATCAAGGCGGGCGCGAGTGGAGAACACTCCCTCAACCAGGCGCTCACCGCGCGGGCGGCCAATGACCGACTCAACGGATGACACCACATCGGCGAAGCCCGAGGCCGTTGCCGCAACGGCGGAGCGGAGCTCGGCGATTTCAAACGAGTCCTTCACCAGCCGAAGCTCAGCGCTGATCCGGAGCAGCTCACCGTCGGCGTCATCAAGAGTGACGTCCGCCGGGTCAGCCGTAAAGGTGGACAGCTCGGCCGTTGAGATTCCCAGCTCCGTTGCGACCTGCGCAGCACTGGGGCGAGCCCCAATCCAGAACTCGCCGATTGTCGCGTTGGCGTAAAACTCGGTCGAGTCGCGACCCGCAGGACCACGGAAGTACAGGGTGTCCGTCCGGGAACCGTCACGCGTGTCAATAACAAGCAGGGAGTCAGGCTCGCTTGCGGAACCCCAGCCGGTGAGGTGCGCAAACGCCGAGTGGGCTCGGAACGGGTAGTCGCAGTCGTTGTTACGCGGCTTGAGCGACCCGGCGGCGACCACCACGCGCTTTCCCTCAAATGCGGAGGCAATGACATCACGACGGGCGGCGGTGAACGCGGCAACCGGTGCGGCGGTCGCCACCGTTTCCTCGCGGTCGGCCCAACCGGAGCCGATGAACTCCTGGAACGCGGTGGAGGACGGGGTCGTTGAGCGGTTACGGTTTTCCGCTGCTGTCTCGTCGGGGAGTGATGTCTGTGAGCTGGTGGCCTCTGTCATGCTCCCATTGTCTCACCGCTTCGCGCCCGAACAATCCCGACTCCGCGTGCAGGCTGACCCGGAACCCGCGCCGCTCTAGACTGGGAGGATGCGCACAGGCCCAGAGGCGGAGGTCCCCGCCGACCTGCACACCCACTCCGTTGTGTCCGATGGGACGGAGAGCCCCAGCCGACTGGTCCAGGCCGCCGCTGAGGCCGGACTGAAAACAGTCGCCCTCACCGATCACGACTCGACCGCTGGCTGGAGCGAGGCCTCGTCCGCCGCCCGGGCCGCAGGGATCTCACTGATTCCTGGAATGGAGCTCAGCACGTCGGATGGGCATGCCAGCATTCACCTGCTTGCCTATCTTTTTGACCCACTCAACTCCGACCTTCTGAACGAAACCTCGCGCATCCGCGAGGCCAGGCTGACCAGAGCGGAAACCATTGTTCAGCGCATCGCCCAGGACTACGCGATCAGTTGGGACGACGTGGTGGCGCAGACGATGCCGGGGGCAACCGTCGGGCGGCCGCACATTGCCGATGCCCTGGTCGCACGCGGACATGTCCCCACCCGCAGCGACGCGTTCGCCAGCATCCTCCACCCCAGGACCGGGTACTACATCCCGCACTACGCTCCGCCCATCGAGGACGGTATCGCTCTGGTGGCGGCCGCCGGTGGTGTCCCGGTCATCGCGCACCCGGCCACCCACGGCCGGAGTCGAATGATCAGCGAATCGCGGCTGACGGACCTCATCCAGCGAGGGCTGGCCGGGCTTGAGGTTGACCACAGAGAGAACACGCCCGATGGCAGGGAGCGCCTCATCGAGCTGGCGACGGCCCACGGGCTGATCATGACCGGTTCAAGCGACTATCACGGTGCGGGCAAGCCCAACCGACTGGGCGAAAACACGACGTCGGCGGAGGCGCTCGCCGCCATCATCGACCGGGGAACCGGAAGCGCGCCCGTCCTGCCGGCGGCCGAATAGACACTTCTGTGGCGCAGGGGTCAACGATCTGGTTCGCTGACACCACAACGGCCGTGTGGCCAACCTCGTGGTTGGCGACACGGCCGTTCTCACCAAGCGTCAGCATCACTGAGGGTGAATGCGTGGCACTCCGTTTTTGTGGTCGGTTACTCTGCGGCGCTCTGCTCGTTCTGCGTGCTCTGCTCGCCCTGCTGGATCTGCTCGTTCTGGCCGGAGGAGCGACGACGGGTCCTGCTGCGGCGGCGGCGTGAGCTGCTGCTGCGTGCTGCGTCGCCCTCGCCGGGGGTGCCGGTCTCTGCGGGGGCCTCTGAGTCGGCCGCGGTCCGCGACGCCGATTCGTTCCGCCTGTCGCCTCGACGCTCCTGGGTCCGCTCACCCGACCGGGTGCCAGAACCGCGTGAGGATGAACCGCGTCCTCCGCGCGACGACGAACCCGACGACGACTTTGCCGCGGTGGTTCCGGCCGTTGCCGACCTGCTTGGCTTCAGTCGGCCCTTGGTTCCCTCTGGAATGTTCAGGTCGGTGAACAGGTGCGGTGACGACGAGTAGGTTTCGGTTGGCTCCGGCTGGCCAAAGTCCAGCGCCTTGTTGATCAGGGCCCACTTGTGCAGGTCCTCCCAGTCAACAAAGGTCACCGCGGTTCCGGTGCGTCCGGCACGGCCGGTACGACCAACCCGGTGCAGGTAGGTCTTCTCATCGTCCGGAATGGTGTGGTTGATGACGTGCGTGACGTCGTCAACGTCGATTCCCCGGGCGGCGACGTCTGTAGCGATCAGGACGTCCTTCTTGCCGGCCTTAAAGGCGGCCATGGCGCGCTCGCGCTGCTCCTGGCCCAGGTCTCCGTGCACGGCCGCAGCGTTAAAGCCGCGGTCACCCAGCTCCTCAACCAGGCGCGCGGCTGCGCGCTTTGTGCGGGTGAAGATCACGGTCTTGCCGCGTCCCTCGGCCTGCAGAATGCGTGAAATGACCTCGTCCTTGTCCATCGAGTGGGCGCGGTAAATGAGGTGGTTGATGTTGGCCTGGGTCAGGCCCTCATCCGGGTCGCTTGCCCGAATGTGAACGGGGCGGGTCATGAACCGACGCGCAAGGGTCACAATCGGTCCGGGCATCGTTGCGGAGAACAGCATGGTGTGCCGCTGTGCCGGAACCTTGGCAAACAGTGTCTCGATGTCGGCGAGGAAGCCAAGATCAAGCATCTTGTCCGCCTCATCAAGCACCATCTCGGTGACGTGGCTGAGGTCAAGGATGCGCTGGCGAACCAGGTCGATGAGGCGGCCAGGGGTACCAACGACCACCTGAGCACCCGCCTTCAGCTGCTCAATCTGGCCCTCGTAGGCCTTACCGCCGTAAATCGAGGCGATTTTTGTGTCGCGCTGCGAGGAGGCAAGAACGATGTCCTCTGTGACCTGAACCGCGAGCTCACGGGTCGGAACAACGATCAGAGCAACAACTCCCGGGGCGGGGCTGGCGCCGATGCGCTGCAGCAGTGGAATACCAAAGCCAAAGGTCTTTCCTGTGCCTGTTTTTGCCTGGCCAATGATGTCCTGGCCAGAGAGGGCAAGGGGGATGGTCTGCTCTTGAATGGGGAAGGGCTCAATAATGCCCTTTGTGCTCAGTGCGTTGACAATGTCCTGGTCGACGCCGAGGTCGCTAAAAGTCACGGTTGTGTGATGCCTGTCTGAAAAGAAGTGGCCTACGCCTTCTTCGTTCCTGTGGCGTAGCGTCCCGATCCATCGCCGGGATTGCGGCAAGACTAGCGCAGGCGCGTGCCAGTTCCCTGGAGGCGTGCCGCCAAGGCCGTAGACTGCAGACCGTGAACTCCTGGTTTCGGCGGGCAACCCGCCAAAGCACCCCGCGCGTTGATCGCGATGAGATGCCCGTCACGCGGGTTGACGTTGCTGAGCTGGCTCCGGAGGCCGCGGCCTACCTGGGACAGCTGGCCTACGCGCAGCTGGCCTTCTATCAATTTGTCACGGAGACGGCTCGGCGAACGGAGCCGCTGCTTGACACACAGATCATCTCGCGTGTGGCCGGTCACGCTCTGCTGACCCACCAGGACATCAGCGCTGAGATTAAGGCACGGGGAGACGACCCGGTTGAGCTCATGGCCCCCTACGTTGAACGCACGGATGCCTTTCTCGACATTCTGCGAGGGAGCAGGGGGATCGAGGGGGTGCTGACGGCTTACATTGTTTTTGGTTTCCTCAACGACTTCTTTGTGTCGCTTGCTGAGGGGATGAATTCAGCGGCAGGAAAACGATTTGCCGCGGCGATCACCTCACACCGTGAGGACAGCGAGCTCGCCGATGTTTTGATCCGTCGCATTGAGGCGGAGGAGCGTCGAGCCCACATTCTTGCCCTGTGGGGGCGACGTGTTCTGGGCGACACCATTCTTTTTGCGCACGCGATTGTGAATGAGCCCGGCGCCCAGCCGCTGGCGGAGGGACGCGTTGAGCCCGTTTTCACTGAGCTGATTGCCCGCCATTCGCGGCGGATGGACGCGCTGGGGCTGACCGCGTAGCGACGTGAATTGAGCGGACCTGACAGGCCTCAGTTGAGCTGACAGTCATGATTAGGTCGGGGCAGCCGGGGGCCGACCGGGCCTTGACACCGATTGGTCATTGTCTGGAACTCGGATAAAACAGCACGTGGGTCCTGCACCATCTGGCGCAGGACCCACGTGGTATCTGTGCTCGTAACGAGCGAAGCGTTGAACGATCAGCCGGCGACGGTGCTGAGAGTGTGTCGGTACTCGCTCTCACGGCGTCGGCCAAGAAGCAGAGCAATCGCACCGGGGATGACGACGGCGAGGACAAGTGAAATCACCCAGATCCACGGGTTATCCCAGGTCAGCCCGGCAACCTCAAGTAGGGCGGAGGACAGCGTTGCCACTGCTCCGGCCGTCGCGATCGTCACGGTCACGCCGTAGTTCTCTCGCAGCGGCAGGATGTATCGCACGAATGTGCCGAGCACAAGGCCGATCACACCGATGAAAAAGAGTTCCATGACTATGCGAAGAAGCCGACGCGGCGAGCTTCTTCTCCACCGAGTTCAACGTAGGCAAGGTTCGCGGTCGCAACAATGAAGCTGCGATCCTTGACGTCGGTCAGGGTGAAGTAGGAGCTTCCCTCACCGAGCGCCTGGGCGACGATCTCTTCAACCTCTTTTTTGGACTGGTTTGATTCAATTGCCAGTTCGCGCGCGCTGTTGGTGATGCCGATCCGAATATCCACGGGAAGCCCTTCTGTTGACTGACTCCAGCCTAGGGGAGTGCCCGTCACGGTGTGCACGGCAACGGCTCGCCCTCAGCGAACACACGAATGTCTGACGTGCCGGATAGTTTTGTTCTGTGGCCCAGATCGTCTTTTCTTCCTCACCGCTTCTGAGCGCTGAGCTGCCCGTTCCGGACCCACAGCAGGACCGCGCGCTTGAGGCGATTGTCGCCGGTGAATCCGTTGCGGTGCAGGGAGCGCCAGGGTCTGGCAAGACGACGATTGTTTATGCCGCTGCTGCACGACTGGTACAGGAGGCAGGGGTCGCTCCCGATGATCTGGTTGTGCTTGGCGCCAACCGCCGCGCGGCGACCCGGCTGAGGGATCGGCTGGCACGGCTGGTCGCCGTGCCCACAACGGGCCCACTGGCGCGGACCGTAGCCTCGCTTGCCCACCGACTGACATCGGCCGGGGCGGCGCAGTCGTTTGTTGAGCCCCCTCGGCTTCTGACCGGTGCCGAGCAGGACAGCATCCTGGCCGAGATCCTTGCCGGTCACATCAGCGACGGCACGGGCCCCGACTGGCCCGCGCCCCTTGACGCCCCGGTCAGGAGCCTGACCGGTTTCAGGACCGAGCTGCGCGAATTGATGATGCGTGTCACGGAGTCGGGTCTTCGTCCCGCCGATCTTCGTCGGCTTGCGGCGGAGCACCGGCACCCGGAGTGGGCGGCTGCGGCCGATCTGATCGATGAGTACGAGGCCGTTATCGACTCGTTCCCGCTCCGCTACCTTGACTCGGCGGAGCTTGTGGGTGAGGCCACACGACTTGTCCGCGACGGCAACGCCCCCGTTCCGCGCGTGGTTATTGTGGACGACCTGCACGAGCACGGTCCGTCAACGCTTCGTCTTCTTGCCGCGCTTGCACAGCGCGGTGTCCAGATTGTGGCAACCGGCGACCCGGATGTCGCGGCGGCCACCTTCCGTGGATCCGAGCCAGGGGCAATCGCGCGTCTTGGCACGATTATCCAGCGGCCGGTCACGGGACTTGTGCTTGAACATGTGTATCGTCACGGTCCGCAGATTCGTGCGCTTGTGCGTGAAGCCAGTGAGCGTATCGGTGCAGCCGCGGGCATCACGCACCGCGCCGCTGAGTCTGTGGGTGAGCCGCACGGTTCTGCGGCCGGCGCGTCCGGGGCTCCGACGACTCCCGGTGCCCAGCTAAAAACAGAACCGACGGGCGTGAGCGACACAACCGGGGACCGCGCGATTGCTCCGCTCATTCGGCTGAGCGGAAGTTCAACGGCAGCCCTGCACCGCTCGGTTGCGCGTGTCCTCCGCGAGCGGCACGTCCGCGACGGCGTTCCGTGGTCGCGCATGGCCATTGTGGTGCGATCGGGCGCTCAGGTCGCCTCCGTTGAGCGTGCCCTGGCGCTTTCCGATGTGCCAACAGCAGCAACCGCCGCTGTCACGGCATCACAACGGGCTGTTCCGGCTGAATTGCTCCGGCTTGCCGCGGTCGCGCTCGGGATGGAGACCCTGAGTGGTGACGATGCCAGTGCGGTTCTGACCGGTCCGCTTGGGGGACTTGACCGGCTGGGTCTTCGACGGTTGCGTCTTGCGCTCAGGCATGAGGAGCTGGCGGCCGGCGGAACACGCCTAGCGGATGAACTGCTCAGAGAGGCTATCGCTCACCCCGCGGGCTTTGACACCCTTGACCTCGCGCCTGCACGGCGTGCTCGCCGGGTTGCCCGGGTCATTAGTACGGCGGCGACGGAGGCGCAGGCCGGTGCCAGCATTGAGGAACTGCTGTGGACCCTGTGGGACTCGCTCGTTGACGCAGAGGAGCTGCGCGCGCAGGCGCTATCCGGTGGTGTTCTCGCCGATGACAGCAATCGTCAGCTTGATGGTGTGATGGGACTGTTTACCGCGGCAAAACGTTATGTGGAGCGTGACCCGGAGGCCCCGGCATCCGGCTTTATCACCGAGCAGCGAACCTCCGTCATCGCCGAGGACACCCTCGCCCCCGTTGCCGCGGCTGAGTCCGTGTGGATCGGCCCACCCAGCGCACTGGTTGGCACAGAGTGGGACACCGTCACGCTCCTTGGCCTCCAGGATGGTGCCTGGCCTAACCCGCAGATCAGGGGGTCGTTGCTTGCAGCGCAGGACCTCAGCATCGTGGCGGCTGGTCTTCCGTTGTCAGATATCGACCGACGCGCTGAGGTCCTCTCCGACGAGCTGCGGCTTTTTGTTCTTGCCTGTTCGCGGGCGACGCACTGCCTGGTTCTGGCCGCGGTGCAGAGCGAGGATGAACAGCCCTCGCCGTTCCTGCGATTCCGCAGCATTCCGCCGGAGGAACCGCAGCGCTCGCGTTATCCGCTGAGCCTGAGGGCCATGACGGCGCAGCTGCGCAGAGACCTGGTCGCGGCAACAGCGTCATCGACCGCGGACGCAGAATCATCGGCACGTCCGCAGTCGCCATCAGACAAGGCAGAAGCTCCGGCCGGAACACCCTTCGCCGCGGCCCTTGCTCGCCTGGCTGCTTCCGGCGTCAGCGGGGCAGCGCCAGAGGACTGGTACGGGCTGCGTCCGGTCAGTACAACGGCTCCGCTTGTTGATCTTACGGAGGAGGGGGCTTCAGTCGCCGTCTCGCCGTCGCGCATTGACACGTTTGAGACCTCACCGCTGATGTGGTTCATTGATCGGGTAGCGCCGGAACCGTCACAGACCGCAAATGCGGTTGGCACCCTGGTACATGCCGCAATGGAGAACGCGTCACTCTCGGAAGATCCCAACGATCGCAGTCTCGCGGCGCTCAGCGATGATGTTGGTTCTCGGTGGGACGAACTCAGATTTGAGTCGGAGTGGCTTGACCAGCGGCAACGCAACAGGGTTGCTCAGATGCTGACCGGCGTCGCCGAATACCTGGATGATCAGGGGCACGCGGGAGTGAGCCTGCTGGCTGCGGAAGGCGAGTTTACGCTTGAGCTTGGTCCCGCGCGTTTACGCGGCCAGATTGACCGGGTGGAGCAGGAATCAGATGGGTCCGTGAGCATCGTTGACCTGAAAACGGGACGGCACGCGCCCACCAAGGCCGAACTTGCCCGGCACGCTCAGCTCAGCGCCTATCAGTTGGCGGCGCGCAGCGGCCAGATCGGTGGTGTTCGTGCGGGTGCTGACGCGGGCGGAGCGTTGCTCTTTGTTGGGCACAGTGACGCACGCAAGAACCGCAGCTACAAACTGCTGGTTCAGGCTCCGCTGTCAGACGAGCAGCTCGCAGATTTTGTGGCCAGGGTCAGGCAGGCAGCTGAGGGCATGGCCGGCTCCCGATTCAGCGGGTCGGCTGAGGCCGATGAACGTAGCATCGAATCTCAGCGTCGCTATCGCATCCATCTGATCCCCGCGGTGTCTGCGGGGACGGCGGTTGCGCCGGAGTCCCCACAGCCGCCGCTGGCGACCGGGGGAGAGGACAGGACTAATGAGTGATCTCCGGCCCAACCGGTACAGTGCGGTTGAACTTGCGGAGATGCTTGAGCTTCCGCATCCGACAGAACAACAACAGCGGGTCATTGAGGCACCGCTGTCACCGGCGCTTGTTGTGGCCGGGGCCGGAAGCGGCAAGACAGAGACAATGGCCAACAGAATCGTGTGGCTTCTGGCAAACGGGCACGTTGAGGTTCCCGATGTGTTGGGACTGACGTTCACCAGGAAGGCGGCTGGGGAGCTCCAGGAACGTGTGACCCGGCGAGTGGAACAGCTGGGTGAGCGGGTCGGCGGCAACGACGACATCCTGGCGACGGCGACGGTGTCAACCTACAACTCCTTTGCCAGCGGCCTGTACCGCGAGTACGCACGAACCATCGGACGCGAACCAGACGCCACCATCATTACCGAGGCGTCGGCCTGGCGGTTGGCACGTGATGTGGTTGTCACGAGTAACGATCCGTTGCTTGTTGAGCTTGACGCCAGCCTTGACACCATCACCGACGCCGTTCTGAGGCTTGCCCATCAGCTCAGCGACAACGACGTCGCGCATCGCGTCGCCGACGTTGCGGCCCTGGCCGAGCGCTTTGTTGGCCTTGCCGATCTCCCCATCGACAATCCACGTAAACGCAAGGATTATGACTCTGTCGTCGCCGCGGTTCGTGACGTGCGGGCTCTGCCCATGCTCGTGACCATGGCCGAGCAGTTCCAACAGAAAAAGCTAGCCAGGGGGCTGCTGGAGTTCAGCGATCAGATTTCGCTCGCCCAGCGCATTATCCGGACCTTTCCCCGCGCACGCGCCGACTACCGTGCGCGGTATCGCGTGGTCATCCTTGATGAGTACCAGGACACCTCGGTCGTCCAAACCCGTCTCCTGAGTGAGCTTTTTGCCGACCACCCTGTCATGGCCGTCGGCGACCCCAACCAGTCCATCTATGGCTGGCGTGGGGCAAGCGCAAGCAATAT
>JBQELM010000047.1:0-10199 GCA_052103915.1 Mycetocola sp.
GTCAGCTACCAGCAGGTCGCGCTGGCCCACCACCGCGCACTGTGGGAGGCCGGTGTACAGATCGACGTGATCGCCCAGGGCGACTCCTTTGACGGCTACGACGTGGTGGTCGCCCCGCTGCTTCACCTGCTGAAGGACGACACCGCCGAGCGGCTGAGTGCTGTCGTCGCCCGCGGTGGAACGGTGCTGTCCGGCGCACTGTCCGGCCGGGTCGACGAGGACACCAACGCCTACCTGGCCGACATTCCCGGACCACTCGCACCGCTGTTCCAGATCCGGGTGGAGGAGACCGATTCACTGCCGATTGAGCAGCGCAACCGGATTGACCTGTCCGGTGTTCTGGACGATGCAACCGCCCCCGAGCTGAGCGCTCACAGCGTGTTTGAGGTCATCGTGCCCGAGGGTGCAGAGGTTGTCGGCCGCTACAGCAGCGAGTTCTATGCGGGTTCGGCGGCGATTACCCGGGCTGCTGACCCCACCGGCGGGTCGGCCTGGTACGTCGGAACCCTGCTTGACCCGGCGGGGCTTGCCCATGTGGTGCGCGCGGTACTGAACGAACACGATCTGGTTGGCCCTTACGCGGATCAGCCGGAGCTGGAGTTTGCCGTCCGCGCCGGTGATGGCGGCCGGATCGCGTTCCTGCTGAATCACTCGGATAGCCCCGTGACCGTGCCTGCCCACGCCACCGGAACGGAGCTGCTGACCGGGCGCGACCTGGCTGAGGGCGAGCTGCTGACCCTGGCACCGAAGGACGTTCTGGTCATCAGGGAGGCGTGACCCGCCGAGCACTCTGGCTGATGCACACATTGATGCATGCATCAGCTAGAGTGCTCGGGTGAGCACACCACACAGCCGCCTGCCCTGGGAACGCCTCGGCGAGCGCAGCCCCATCGCCACCCGCATGGCCGCACACGCGGCCAAAGCCATCGTTGAACGCCGCCATCCGGAGGGCGCGCTGATCACGGAGGCCGAGCTCGCCGCCGAATCAGGTGCCAGCCGCACCCCCGCACGCGAGGCAATGGTTCAGCTGGAGAGCTGGGGCCTGGTCAGGCTTGTGCCCAAAAAGGGCGCGATCGTCACAACCATCACCAGCGAGGAGCGCCGCGACCTGCTGGCCGTGCGGGCCCTGTTTGAAACAGCGGCTGTGGGGAGCCCGGCCATCGCAGGGGTCGCACAGGACACCCCGTCACGCGGGGAAGCCCCCGGAACAACCCCAGCGACACCCGGAGCGACATCCACCCTCGCCGACGACCTCGCGCAGATCCTCGACCGGCAGGAACAGGCCCTGGCCGCACACGACCTGCTCGACTTCGCCAGCGCCGACTACGCCTTCCACTCCCGACTCATCCAGGCCAGCGGCAACCGGGTGACCATGGACATCCTCGACCGGCTTGGCCCCCGACTAGCCCGGCTGACCTACCAGGTCATCACCGAGCACCCTGACCGCATCGGCGAGTTCCTCACCGACCACCGCGACCTGGCCGAGCTCCTGGCCAGGGGCGATCACGACCGCTTCACCGAGCTGGTGCACCACCACATCACCACTGGCCATTTCCCGGCCGGAGCACCCACCTCGTGAGCACCCGCACCCCGCGCCGGGCCTGGCTCCTGCCCGCACCGGCGCTGTTCTGCCTGGCCTGGGGCGGCAACCACTTCACCCCGCTGCTGCACCTGTACGAGCAGTCCGGCGGTTACAGTCCCTGGCAGGCCAACCTGCTGCTCGGCATGTACGTGGGCGGCCTGATCCCGGGCCTCCTGCTGGCAGCAGCGATCTCCGATGCCCACGGCCGCAAACCCGTTGTCATTGTGGGTGCGATCGCCGCCCTCGCCGGGAGCGCCATCCTGGCCGCCGGTCTCCAGGTTTTTGTTCTGCTCTGCATTGGTCGTGTCCTGGCGGGCCTGGCCGTTGGGGTGGCCATGTCGGTTGGAACCAGCTGGGTCAAAGAGCTGTCGTCGGCCCCCTTTGATCTGACAGCCAAGCCGAGTGCCGGCGCACGACGCCCCTCCCTGACCCTGACACTCGGCTTTGGGCTGGGCGCCGCCGTGACGGGGAGCCTGGCCCAGTGGGGGCCGGTCCCGACCGTGCTGCCATACCTGGTTCACATGGTGCTCACCCTGATCGCGCTGGTGTTCCTGCTTCGTGCGCCGGAATCACTTCCACCGGAGAGGCGCGCCACCGGAGCGTGGTGGCGCGACCTGCGCGTCCCCTCCGCCGGGCACCGACGCTTTGTTGGCGTTGTCCTGCCCGCGGCCCCGTGGGTCTTTGCGGCCGCCGGTGTCGCCTACGCCGTCATGCCCGCGCTGGTGCAGGACCAGCTGGGCCAGGACACCACCATCTACGCCACGGTTCTGACCGTGCTGACGCTCGGTGTCGGAGCCCTCGTCCAGAACTTTGTCCCCTGGCTCAACCGGGTGACCGGCGACCGCGCCATCGTCATCGCGCTTGTACTGATGACGGCGGGCATGGCACTGGCGGCGTACGGTTCAGCGCTGAAAAGCCCGGCCCTCTCCCTCCTGATCGCGATCCTGCTCGGCACGGCGTACGGCATCCTGATCGTGTCGGGCCTGATCATCGTGCAGCGCCTGGCCACCCCGCAGGACCTGGCCGGACTCACCGGGGTGTACTACTCGATCACCTACACCGGTTTCCTGCTGCCCACGGTACTGAGCGCCCTGCTGCCCGTTGTCGCGTACCCGGTGTCCCTGGCCGTCGTCACCGCACTGTGCCTGCTCTGCCTGCTGGTTGTGGCGCGGAACGTGCGCCGCTGAGATCGGCCGCCCGGACGTTCCCCTCGTTAACATGGTGGGGTGAAGGAAAAGAGCAGCACACCCGGCCGATATGCAAAAGGAATTGAGCGCAAGCAAAAGATCCTGGAAAGCGCGTATCTCATTCTGCGTGAGGTCGGCGTCGGCGGCGCATCACTCCGCTCCATTGGAGAATCTATTGGTGTCTCCCATGGAATTCTGACGCATTATTTTGGGTCGCGAGATGAATTCCTCCTTGAGATCATCAACGAGCACGACCGTGTGACAGGCGAGCATGCCAGCCACGCAAAAACAACGATTTCCCGCCTCCAAGCGGGCGCAAAGTTCAACATCCAGTTCCCCGGAATGGTGTCGCTCCACACCGAAATGCTCGCGAAATCGGTGCAGCCCGGAAATGATGCCGCCCGAATCTTTTTTGCCGAAAGATTTGAGCGCGGACGCCACCAATTAGCTGACGACCTCATTGCCGAACACGGGAGTGCGCTGTCTCACGACGAGGCCCTCATGATTGCCGATTTGCAGATGGCCGCGTCGGACGGTTTACAGATCCGCTGGCTCCTTGACCCGGCCGTGAGCATCGCCGACACCATGGGCCTACTGCAACGGGTGGCGCCCAAAAACTAAAAGTTGCCAAGTGGCAAGATTCATGTAGTGTCTCCTCCAGTAGGTGCATCGCAACGTCCGCGATGCCCCATGGAACTGCAGGAGTCAATGTGGACAACACCAGCCCCCAAAACCGCCCGTACGGCGACGCACCAGCCTTCCCGCTGAGCGAAATGCCGCCGACCACGAGCATCGGAACAGACCGCCAGCCGATCTACCCCATGATCGGCATCCCCCTCGCCATGCTGGGGTTTGTTATCGCTCTGCTCCCGCCGCTTCTTGTGACAATCGCGCTCCAGCTGCGTGAAATCGACCCGGACAACGTCGCCGTCAGCCTGTCCCTTGTCCTCGGAATCGGCGCCATCTTCGCGTTTGTCTCCAACCCGCTCGGCGGCCGCTTCTCCGACCGCACAATGAGTCGCTTTGGCCGCCGTAAGCCCTGGATCTTTGCCGGTGCGATCATCGCCTACGGCGGAATGACCATCATCGCCTTCGCCCCCAGCCTTGCCGTGATCATCATCGGATGGTGCATCGCCCAGGTCGGAATCAACTTTGGCCTCGCCGCGCTCACCGCAATGCTGCCCGACCAGATTCGCCCCAGCCGTCGCGGCCGGGTCGCATCGTTCATGAGCCTGGCCCAAAACCTTGGCCCTGTTGGAGCAACCTTCTTTGTTCAGCTGTTCCCCATCGGCCTGGCACAGAGCCTCATCCCCAGCGCCATCGGGTTCGCCTTCACGCTGATCATGATCCTGCCCATCCACGATGCACCCCGCACGGAGGCACCGCAGGACAAGCTCGACGTCAAGACACTGTTCGGCTCCTTCGTCTTCAACCCCAAAAAGCACCCCGACCTGGGCTGGGCCTGGCTCACCCGGTTTTTCCTCGTCACCGCCCAGTACACGGCAACCAGCTACCTGACCCTGTACCTGATCAACGACTTCGGAATCGCGGATGCCGAAGCTCCAGCCCTGGTGTTCCAGGCCACCCTGGCCAACGCCATCGGCATCATCGCCACCACCGCGCTGCTCGGCTGGCTGTCCGACAAACTCGGCCGCCGGAAGCCGTTTGTGGTGTCCTCCGCCCTGATCGCCGTCATTGGGCTGGTCATCATCGCCTTCGCCCCGAGCTTTGAATTCCTGCTGCTCGGCCAGCTCATCCTCGGCGCCGGCATGGGAGCCTTCTTCGCCGTTGAGCTCGCCCTGATCTCCGACGTCCTGCCCAGCGACGAGGACGCCGGCAAGGACCTGGGTGTGGTCAACATCGCCCACGCGCTCCCGCAGTCCCTTGTTCCCGTTGCCGCGCCGGCGGTTGTGGCCAGCTTTGGCTACCCCGGCCTGTTCATCGGCGGCGCGATCAGTGGCGCCGTCGGAGCGTTCACCGTCCTCAAGGTCAAAAAAGTTAAGTGACCGGACCAACCCACACAGAAAGAAGCGCACCCATGTCACGCCCCACGACCTCACTGCAGCTGTACAGCCTGCACGCCCAGCTTGACGCCGACCTCGCCGGGACGGCCAAGCGAATCAGCGACATCGGATTCACCACCGTTGAAGCATTCGACTTTGTCCGCCGCGCGGACGAACTGGCGGACGTTTTTGGCTCGCACGGCCTGAGCGCCCCCACCGGCCACTCGATGCTCATCGCCACCGAGATGACGTTCAACGGCACCACCACGCCCGTCGCCAGCCACGCCGACACCTTCCGTGCCGCGCAGACGCTTGGCGTTCAGTACGTCATTGACCCCGCCGCCCCTGACTGGACGTCCCGGGAAGCCGTCACCGCAACCGCCACCGCGCTCAACACGGCCTCCCGCGTCGCCGCCGACTACGGCGTTCGTGTGGGGTACCACAACCACGCGTGGGAGATCAGCAACCTCATCGACGGCACCCCCGCCATCGAGGTGTTCGCCGACCTGCTTGATGACAGCGTCGCCCTGGAGGTTGACCTGTACTGGGCCTACATTGCGGGCGCAGACGTCCCCGCGCTGCTGACCCGACTCGGCGAGCGCGTGAAGGCGCTGCACATCAAGGACGGCCCCCTGGTTCCCAACCCGTTCCTGAGCGACGCCCCCATTGACCTCCCCGGCCTGGGCCAGCGCCCGGCCGGTCAGGGTGATGTCCCCCTGCGCGAGGCCCTGGCCGCAGCAACCGCGGCGGAGTACGCCGTCATCGAATTTGACCACTACGACGGCGACATCTTTGACGCGATCGCCGCCAGCCACAGCTACCTGGAGAACCTGGCATGAGCACCACAACCGGACCCGTCGGCGTTGGAATCGTCGGCGCGGGAATGATCAGCGACTACTACCTGGACAACCTCACCCGCTTCCCCGATCTGCGCGTCCTGGCCATCGGCGACCTGAATGAGGAGGTCGCGGCGGAGAAGGCCGCAAAGTACAACGTCCCCGTATCGGGGAGCCCCGCAGCCGTGCTCGCCCACCCCGAGGTTGAGATCGTCATCAACCTCACCATCCCCGCCGCTCACGTCCCCGTTGCACTTGATGCACTCGCGGCGGGCAAGCACGTGTGGATTGAGAAGCCGATCGGCATCGACCGCGAGAGCGCCCGCACCCTGCTTGAGGCGGCCGACCGCGCCGGGCTGCGCGTTGGCGTTGCACCGGACACGGTCCTGAACCCCGGCATCCAGACCGCGCGACGGGTCATCAACGACGGCACCATCGGCCGCCCGTTGACCGCGCGCACCATGATGCGCTGGACGGGCCCCGACCTGGTCCACCCCAACCCGTCCTTCCTCTTTGCCCCCGGCGGCGGTCCGCTCCTGGACATGGGCCCGTACTACGCGACCACGCTGGTCAGCGTTTTTGGTCGGGCAAGCAGCGTGTACGCCGTGGGCTCCCGCGCCAAGCAGACCCGTCGTGTCCAGGTTGGCCCGAACGCCGGTCAGGAGTTCCCCGTCCAGGTCCCCACGCATGTGGATGCGCTGATCTCCTTCGCCAACGGCGCCTCGGCGCAGGTCACGTTCAGCAACGACTCTCCTCTGTTTGAGCAGGGAACCGTTGAGATCAACGGCGAGACGGGCATGCTGATCGCTCCGGACCCCAACATGTCCGACGGCGACTCGCGTGTGGCCAGGCACCCGAGCGAGTGGGCGCAGCCGCTGGAGCCGAGCTGGGAGGAGCACCCGGCACAGGGCACCGTGACCGGGCGCGGCTTCGGCGCGCTGGACATGGCCAGGAGCATCAGGGAGAACCGCCCGCACGTTGCCTCCGGTGAGCTTGCACTGCACGTTCTCGACATCCTGCTCAGCATCGAGGAGTCGGCGGCGTCAGGGGCACCGGTCGCGATCACCAGCACGGTTGATGAGGTTCCGCTGGTTGACCTCGACCGTGACCCGTTCTCCGCAACACTGTAATTCCGTGCCAGGGGAGCACTCCCCTGATTGACCCGTGTGGGCTGGAACACTCCGCTGTGTTCCAGCCCACATCTGCGTCACCACTCGCGTCGCCCACAGGGAACGCGGGAGAATGGAGGGGTGAGCACACCACCCCCGAGCGCCGGGTCCGACCGGCCGGCAACCATGCTCGATGTCGCGGCTCGCGCCGGGGTGTCCCGGCAGCTGGTGTCGATGGTGATGCGCGGGGTGGCGGGGCCGAGTGAGGCCTCGCGTGAGCGGGTGCTTGCCGCCGCGGCCGAGCTGGGGTTCCAGGTCAACACCTCCGCCCGCCTGCTCCGCCAGTCGCGCAGTCGCCTGATCGGTGTCATGTTTGCGGCGCGCAACTCGTTTGAGTCGCGGCTCGTTGAGCGCCTGGTTGAGCGCGCTCCCCGTGCCGGGTTGGGCGTCGTCCTCTCCCCCTCCACGGCGACCAGGGACACCAACGCCGTCATCGCCGAGCTGCGTGGGCACCGGGTAGAGGCCCTCGCCTGCTACAACCCCGACCCCGCCTCCGAACATCTGTCCAGGGCCCTGGGAACGATGCCCGTCGTCTGGCTGGGAGAGCCGAGTCCCGACCCGCGCGCCAGCTCCGTGTTCTCCGACGACCGTCACGGCCTCCAGCTGGCGGTTGACCACCTGGTCAGCCTGGGGCACACCGCCATCAGCTACGTCGGCGGCCGCGGCCAGATCGTCGGCCCGGAACGCGCCGAGTCGTACCGATTGGCCATGCACCGGGCGGGACTTGCCGACCGGATCACCGTTATTGATGCCAGCTTTGATGAGGAGAGCGCCGCCACCGCGACCCGGACGCTCCTGGCCAGCGGTGACCTGCCCACCGCGATCATCGGTTGCAGCGATCAGGCAGCCATCGCCATCAAGACTGTTCTCACCGCCGCGGGGGTCAGGGTGCCGGAGGACATCTCCGTCATCGGCTACGACAACAGCACCGTCGCCGCGCTGTCCTTCAACGCCCTGACCAGCGTCCATCAGGACGTGGAGACCACCGT
This sequence comes from Mycetocola sp., assembly GCA_052103915.1. GTDB lineage: Bacteria > Actinomycetota > Actinomycetes > Actinomycetales > Microbacteriaceae > Mycetocola_B. The sequence continues at coordinate 7,767 of JBQELM010000047.1, forward strand.
TGATGAGATCCTCGCGACCATCACCGAGCAGCTGGCCACACCGGGGACACCTCCCCGCCGGGTCGCCACCCCCGCAACACTGGTCGTGCGGTCCTCAACCGGCCCCGCTCGCACGCACATGCCCTCGTCACCCACACCACAAAGGACCCAATCATGAGCACAGCAGCCGACCTCAGCGCAGAAATCGCCCGACTGGAAGCACAGGAGGACGAGCTTGTTCTCGCCCGCTTCACCCAGGAGGACGCCTGGACGCTGGGCAAGCTGATCGCCGAGCGCGCCCTCGCCGACGGCCACGGGATCCTCGTCGACATCCGCCGCCCCTCGCTTGTGCTGTTCCGTTCCTCGCTGCCGGGCAGCAAGCCTGATCACGAGATCTGGGCTGGCAAGAAGGCCGCGGTAGTGCTCCGCATGGAGTCGTCGAGCGCGCTCTTTGCCGCGCGGATGCAGGCCGCGGGCGTTGACCCGGTCGCAATCGGCTGGCTCGACTCCGACTACGCCGTCACCGGCGGATCGTTCCCGATTCGGGTGCACGGTGTGGGGGTTGTTGCTGCCGTGACCGCCTCGGGCCTCAGCTCGGAGGATGACCACACCCTCGTCACCGACGGTGTGCGCGCGCTCATCGCACAGCAGTCGAGCTAACGCACAACGCTCAGCGCCCGACCTCTCCGCGTGGAGTGGTCGAGCGCTGGGTGTCAGGCCTCACCCGTCTGGAATCAGGCATCAGGAATGAGGCGTCGTGCGACGAGCGACGTGCGCCGTGCGCCGTGCGCCGTGCGCCGTGCGCCGTCAGCTCACTTCACCGAGAGCTGACGCACCGCCTCCTCCAGTGTGCTGATGATGGAGACTGTCTCGTCGAGCGTGTGCAGCGGCGACTCGGTGCGTCCCTCGCCCACAAAGGCAGCCAGGGCGGTGGCCTCCCAGGACAGCCCGTCGATGCCGACCCGACCCGAGTCGTCCGACCAGTCAACCGTCGGGGTGGCGTGGCCGGTGTCGGCCAGGCGCAGGCTGGTGGGGATGTAGAAGGACCCGGCAAAGTCGAGCCGCGCCTGGTCGCCCATGATGCTCGCGGTGGTGGGCGTTTTGGCCAGAATGGACGTCGCCAGCGTTGACTGCACGTTCTCGCCGTGGTCGAGGACAACCGTGGCGAAGGCGTCAACGCCGGTCGGGGCCAGGCCACCAATCGCGGTGATCGCGCGCGGTGCGCCAAAGACCATCGAATCAAACTGCACGGGGTAAATACCCAGATCAAACAGCGCACCGCCGCCCAGGTCCGCCCGGTAGAGGCGGTGCTCGGGGTCAAAGGGAACCGACTGGCCGTGGTCGGCGTAAACACCGCGCAGCTCACCGAGGATGCCCTCCGCCAGGATTGCGCGGGTCAGCGCGGCCTGCGGCAGGTAGCGCGACCACATGGCCTCCATCAGCAGAACCCCGGCCGCACGGGCAGCCTCAACGAGGGTGGCGGCGTCGGCTGCCGTTGTGGCGAGCGGCTTCTCGATCATGACGTTCTTGCCCGCCGCAATGGCCTGCAGACCCAGAGTCAGGTGCTCACTCTGCGGAGCGGCAATGTAGATCACGTCAACGTCAGGGCTCTCCATGACCTCGCGGTAGGAGCCGTAGGCCGCACCGATGCCGTGCTGTGCGGCGAAGGCCTCGGCCCGCTCGAGCGATCGCGACCCAACCGCGACCGGGCGCTGGATGGTGTGGCGGAGCGCGGTGACAAACTTGTCGGCGATCCAGCCGGGGGCGAGGATTCCCCAGCGCAGCGCTGGCTCGCCGGCGTCGGTGGCGAAGGTGTCAAAGGCGGGCAGGGTGCTGGGCAGCATGGTTGTCCTTTGGGAGTGATGGTGGCGTGCGGTGGTTGACTGCGGTCAGTGCTGCAGGACCACAGTTAGTCGGTTCGGTTCGGTTTGATCGGGTCAGTTGGTTCCGTCTTTTATGCAGTCGGGTATTCAACAAACGCAAAGCGGGTGCTGTCCGGCGCCCAGCTGTTGACGTTGATTGTGCCCTGTCCGCCACACAACGGGTACTGCCTGAGCGGTGTTGACCAGTCGGCGGTTGCAACGAGCCGGACAACAACGTCGAGATCGGCGGGGTGACCCAGCGTTCCGGGCGGGAAGGAGATGTAGCTGGCGAGGGTGCCGTCCGGCGACACGTGCGGGAACCAGTCAACGGTTGCGCTGGTCACCAGGCGTTCCATGCTGCCGGTGCCGCCTGGATCAGGGATCCGGGCGAGCTGGGCATGACCGGGGGTGGTGCTGAAGCTCTCGGTGTTAAACAGAATCCACTCCCCGTCTGGACTCCACTCCGGACCGTCCAGGTGTCCGTCACCGGTGGGAATGACGGTGAGCGTTCCACCGCCGGCGGGCAGCACAACCAACCGGCCCGGCTGGTCAAAGCCGGTCAGCTCAACGTAGGCCAGCCGCGACCCGTCCG
>JBQELM010000048.1:0-5666 GCA_052103915.1 Mycetocola sp.
CTGAACGCCGATGTGGTCAAGGAGCACGGTGGAAGCACCGACGGACAGGACACGGCTCAGGAGTGGCTGAACGAGAACTCCGCCGGTTCCGGTCCGTACACACTTGACTCGATTGACCTGACCAGCCAGATCACCCTGGCGGAGAACCCGGAATACACCGGTGAGCACGCTCCCGGTTACAGCCGTATCGTGCTCCGCAACGTCAGTGAGAGTGCGACGCAGCTGATCAACCTCAAGGGTGGTGACGCGCAGGTTGCTCTTGACCTGAACGGCGACCAGGTCTCCGGACTGGGTGACGGCTTCACCGTTGACGCTGTCCCGAGCGGTCAGACCATCTTCCTGCTGGTCAACCAGGACGACACGGTTGGTGGCGTTGCCGCGAGCCCCGAGTTTGCCAGCGCCGTTCGCACCGCCATCAACGGTGACGGTCTGCTCGAGCTGGCCGGTGCCGGTTCCGTCCAGGCCACGGGAGTTATCCCGCCCGGATACAGCGGCGCCCTCACGGAGCCCGTTGCACAGGACCTCGACGCAACGGCCAAGGCCCTGGAAGAGGCCGGCTACGACGGTGAAACCATCCGGCTGTCGTTCCCCAACGACTACCCCGTTGGCGGCGTTGAGTTCACCCCGCTGGCCGAGCGCATCCAGGACCAGCTGAAGACCGCTGGAATCAACGTTGAGCTTGCACCCGCACCGTTCGCGAGCGAGCTGGACGCCTACGTCAACGGAACCGAGCAGATGGGTCTGTGGTTCTGGGCTCCCGACTACGCGGACTCCACCAACTTCCTTCCGTTTGCTCCCGGCCTGAAGGTTGGTCTGCGCGCCGGATGGACCGCAGAGGACAACACCGACATCGCCGACATCGCTGCTGACGCCTACGCGGCAGCAAACACCGACGACCGCGACGCGCTCCTTGGTGACTTCGCCAGTGCCATGCAGGAGTCCGGTCCGTTCATCCCGCTGATCGTTCCCGCGTCCAACATCGCAACCGCAAGCGATGTCACCGGCGCAGCCTACAACTCGGTCTGGACGATCGACCTGGCAGAGCTCGCTCCGGCGGAGTAACCAGCACACCGATGCAGAAAACTGCTGCGACGAGGAACTCGGCCAACCCCCTGGCCGGGTTCCTCCTGCGTCGCCTCGGAACCTCGTTCCTTTTGCTGTTCGGGGTCACCCTCGTGACGTTCCTGCTCACGAACCTGGTTCCGGGTGACCCGGTCACCGCTGCGCTCGGTGAGGGACCGGCGAGCGACCCCGCAACGCGTGAGGCATTCATCGCCTCCCACGGGCTGGACAAGCCGGCCCCGGTTCAGTACGTGATGTACGTGGCCGCCCTGTTCCAGGGGGACCTGGGTCGGTCGCTGACCACCGGTCAGCCCGTCGTTGCCGACCTGGCTAAGGCGATTCCCGCGACCATCGAACTGGCCGTCGCCGCCATCATCCTGAGCCTCGCCGTCAGTCTGGTCCTGGGAACACTCGCCGCCTACCGCCGGGGCCTTGTCACCGACCAGGTGCTTCGTGTTCTGACCCTGATCGGGCTGAGCATTCCGACCTTCTGGCTGGCTCTTGTCGCGTTCTATGTGTTTTTCCTGCAGCTGGGAATCGCACCGGGCTCCGGACGGATCTCTCCCTCCATCACCCCGCCGCCGACGATCACTGGCATGTACACCATTGACTACCTGCTCAACGGTGACTCCGTTGGTTTCCTTGACGCGCTTGCGCACCTGGCGTTGCCGGTCATGGTGCTGTCGCTGTTCACCATCGGCCTGCTGACGCGGTTCATTCGTACCTCCGTCCTTGAGGTCCTTGACACCGACTACGTGCGGGCGGCCAGAGCCAAGGGCCTGAGCGGGTGGCGGGTGGTCAGCGCCTACGTTCTGCGTGGGGCTTCGCTTCCGATTCTCACCGTTGTTGGTGTTGCCTTTGGTGCCCTGCTGAGCGGAACCGTCCTTGTGGAGTCGGTCTTCTCCTGGCCGGGACTCGGCAGCTACTCCTACAACGCAGCCCGCAACCTTGACCTGCCGGGAATCATGGGCGTTGGGCTTGTTGTCGGCATCATCTACCTGGTCATCAACCTGATCGTTGACGTGCTGTACGCGATCCTTGACCCGAGAGTGCGGCTGTCATGACCCAGACCCTCACCCCCTCACCCGTGAAGCGCCGATTCCGCATCGGACGCCAGTGGCGTGCACCACTGGGCATCGTTGGAGCCGTTGTTGCTCTCGCCTGGATCATCGTGGCCTGCACAGCGCAGTGGTGGGTACCCTACGACCCGATTGCTCAGGTGCTGCCGCGGCTGCAGCCGCCAAGCCCCGAGGCGATTCTGGGCACCGATTCGGTCGGCAGGGACGTGTTCTCCCGCCTCATGTACGGCGCCGGTGTCACGATCCCGCTTGCTCTGCTCCTTGTGGGCTGCTCGATTGTGCTCGGAACGCTTGTTGGCGCACTCGCCGGGTACTTCGGTCGCTGGGTGGACGAAACCCTGATGCGCATCACCGACCTGGTCATGGCGTTCCCGACGGTGATCCTTGCCATGGTGATTGCCGCCTCGCTTGGACCGTCCCTGTTTAACGCGGTGATCGCGGCCATTGTTGTGTCCTGGCCGCAGTACGCCAGGGTCAGCAGGTCCATTGTGCTGTCGTTGCGTAACCAGAACTACGTGGTCGCCTCACGGCTGCTGGGCTACTCACCGGCACGATCACTGTGGACGGACATCCTGCCGAACGTTGCGGGGCCCATCCTGGTGCTGGCGAGCCTGGACATCGGAACGGCCATCCTGCTGCTGTCCGGCCTGTCGTTCCTTGGGCTTGGCGCCCAGCCGCCAACGGCGGAGTGGGGCTCCATGATCTCGGCTGCCATGGACAACTTTGATGCCTGGTGGATTGGGGTTTTCCCTGGTGTGGCCATTCTGACCGTTGTGATGGCGTTCAACTTCATCGGCGACACCCTGCGTGACGCCTTTGACCCGCTGGCTCGTACCCAGAGTATCGCTGTCAACACGGGGGAGAGCGCATGAGCGACACCGCAGCCCTGAGCATCACAGACCTGCACATCAGCATCGGGCGTCCCCTGGTGAAGGGCATCAGTATTGACCTGTATCCCGGACGAATCACGGGACTGGCCGGTGAGTCCGGGTCGGGGAAAACGCTGACCTCCATGGCCGTTCTTGGCCTGCTTCCGCGCGGAGCCGACGTGAGCGGGTCCATCCGCTGCGCCGGCACCGAGCTTGTGGGCGCACGTCGGTCTGAGCTCAGCCAGATCCGTGGCCGTCGTGTGGCGATGATCTTCCAGGACCCCTCATCCAGCCTGCACCCGCAGCTGAGTGTTGGTGTCCAGCTCACGGACCATGTCCGCACCCACCTGGGCCTGTCCCGATCCGCGGCGCGTGCGCACGCCATTGAGCTGCTTGAGCGGGTGCAGGTTCCCGACCCCGAGTCGGCCATCAAGCGTTATCCGCACCAGTTCTCTGGTGGCCAGCGTCAGCGCATCGCCATCGCGATCGCGTTGGCCTGTGACCCGGACGTCCTGCTGGCCGACGAGCCCACAACGGCCCTCGACGTGACGGTTCAGGCCGGCATCCTTCAGCTGCTCAAGCAGCTGGCTGCGGAACGCAACCTGGCGGTTCTTCTTGTCACACACGATCTGGGTGTGATGAGTGCCATTGCCGACGAGGTCGCCGTGATGCGCGGTGGCCAGATCGTTGAACGTGGGGAGAGGCAGCAGCTGTTCACCCACCCGCAGCACCCGTACACGCGCCAGCTGCTTGCTGCGTTGCCCGGCTCACGCCTGGAGGGAGAGTCCGATGTCTGAGTCACCCGTCCTTGAAACACGCGACGTTAACGTCAGATACGGCGGACGCGGATCGATCCACGCCGTCCGTGACGTGTCCATTCGGGTTGAGGTTGGTGAGACCGTTGCGCTTGTGGGCGAGAGTGGCTGTGGTAAATCAAGCCTCGCCCGAGCCGTTGTTGGCATGGAGAAGATCGCCTCGGGAACGGTTCTCTTTGACGGTGCCCCTGTGCGCCCGCTCGGATACCGAACACGCACAGACACCGGAATCCAGATGGTGTTCCAGGACCCCAACACCTCGCTGAACCCGAGGCGGCGGGTGTCGGATCAGATTGAGGACGGAATCCGCGCGGCGCGTGGCCGCGGAATGCAGGGATCAACCGTGGCCGAGTGGCTGGAGAGGGTTGGTCTTCCGGCGGAGTCCGGCTCCCGCTACCCGCACGAGTTCTCCGGCGGACAGAAGCAGCGCATCGCCATCGCCCGTGCGATTGCTGCCCGGCCACGACTCCTGGTCGCTGATGAGCCGATTTCAGCTCTTGACGCGTCGACTCAGAGCAGTGTTGCGGCTCTCATGAAGGACCTGACCAGGGAACTGGGCGCCGGCATGCTGTTCATCTCGCACGACCTCGCCGTTGTGCGTCGCTTTGCCGACCGCACCCTCGTCATGCTGGCGGGAGAGGTTGTGGAGTCGGGTGAGACGTCGCGGCTGTGGGCTGAGCCGCAGCACCCGTACACGCGGGCGTTGCTCGCGGCTATCCCCGAGCCGGACGGGAGCGGAACCATTCCCGCATCACCGACGCGTGAGGAACGGCTCAGCTGGGTTTAGCGATGGGTGGGGCGGCGGTGCACGGAGCACGTGCCGCCCTTCCCGGCTTAACGCGAGGTTGTGATGCGGTGCAGCTCGTCGATGAGCGAGTTGGCCAGCCCAACAAGCCCGGCGATCTGGGCGTCATCGCGGTCAATCCAGCGGCAAAGTGGTTCCTCGGCGACGGGGACAAAGTTGGTGTGCTGCTCCCACACCACCAGCGTCCGCTCGGCACCGAGCACGTACTGCTGCCACCAGATCTGACGCAGGTAGTTGCGTGGAACGCTCCGCCACGGCTTGGTCGTTGTCTTGATTTCGGACAGGATCACGGAGCCGCTTGGCGTGACGGTCAGACCGTCGGGTGTCGCCAGGTGGCGGTGTTCAACCTCTGCCCTGAAGAGTGCGCTTGACGGCTGGATTCCGTGGGTTGCGGCCACCCATTTGGCGATCTCCGGTTCGCGAGCCCGGCCGTGGTCGGTGTACCTGTTGCCGCTGAACCCGCTGCCGTTGAGCTTGGCCCATGCTGCCCGCTCGATGGAGTGCGGGGTGGAGAGGGTGGCAACGTCCGTTGCGGTGATGCCCCGTGATCGTGCCCGAAGCCAGCCAACCCTGTCGGTGGAGTCGGCGATGATGCGGGATTCAAGCTCGGGTGTCACTGTTCCATTGTGCCCCGTCGTGGACGGTCGGCGTCCCCGGCGCGCTGGAACCGGTCGTGTCGGTGGGCGCTGCCAGACGGCTGCGTCGTTCAGAGCCTCTCGTGCGCAGGTGTCGACTGTGCAGAGGCGTCGACAGTGCACCGGGCAGACAGGGCGTTCAGCTGTGTGGCGCTGTACCGATCCACTGGCTCAGCTGGGCGGGGGAGAGGACCGTCTCCGCCGCAAGGAGTGCGGCGCCGACGAGTCCGGCGTTGCTTCCGGACTGTGACGACCGCACGATGAGCTCATTGCTGGCCAGGGGAATGGACCGCGCGGGGAGTACCTCGGTGATGCCCTCGCGCAACGCGCTTCCCGCCCGGGCAATGGAACCGCCCAGCACGAGGACGCGGGGGTTGAGCAGGCCCGTTACGGTGGCCAGA
>JBQELM010000048.1:5676-9833 GCA_052103915.1 Mycetocola sp.
ATGAGCCGTGCAGCGTCGGCCGTTGTGGCGGCGTCAACTCCGTTGGCAACCAGCTGGGCGACGATGGCTGGCCCCGCGGCGAGGGCTTCAAGGTCGCGGTCGTCGTCGGCGTCGCGGGGGAACGCGGGACTGTGTGGCACGCGGACATGACCAAAGTCGCCAGCGGACCCCCGCCAGCCCCGCTGCAGCACGCCTCCGGCGATGATGCCTGCGCCGATGCCGGTCGCCACCTTGAGGTAGAAGATGTTGTCCTCGTCTGGCATGGTCAGTGAGCGTTCGGCCAGGGCCAGCAGGTTGACGTCGTTGTCCACGAGGGCAGGGGCATGGAGCTCCGCGTTGATGATCGCCGGGATGTCCAGGTTGTGCCAGTGCGGCATCATCGGCGGGGCAACGGGGCGTCCGAGTGCGTGCTCAACGGGGCCGGGGATTCCGACCCCCACGGCAGCGAGTTCTGGGTCACCGTCGCGGAGCAGAGCGCCGAGTGCCCGAGCCGCGGTGGTGATGGCTGTGCCACCCGGCGCGCTGAGATCAACGGTGACGGGGGCCGTGCGGAGGATGGTCCCGTTCAGATCGGTGAGGGCGACGGAGGCGTGGCTTGCGCCGATGTCGATGGCTCCGATGAATCGCGCTCGCGGATCAAAGGCGATCCGGCTGGGGCGACGGCCACCGGAGGATGCGGCCTCTCCCGCATCACGCAGGATTTCGGTCTGCCGAAGCTGGTCAAGCCTGGCGTTCACGGTCGACCTGGCCAGGCCCGTCTCCGTGATGATTTGTGAGCGGGTGCGCGGGGTGCCGTCACGAAGCAACCGGAGGACGTCGCGCAGCGACGCCTCGGGAACGGGGGTGATGTCACCGGGCATAGCGTTAGTCAATCACAGCCGGCAGCGCCGCGCCCGTACTTTTGTTTGACCGCCGACAAAAGTGGTCGTACTGTGGAAACGGCCCCGAACGTCGAGGGCACTCAGGCTCAATGAGGAGAAACGTGTCCGCAGGAACCACCCCAATTTCGGCGCTGTCCGTCCAGCTCTACTCGGTGCGGGATGCCCTCGCCGAGGACCGCGATGGAACACTCGCCCGACTCGCAGCGCTTGGACTGACCAAGGCTGAGCCGTTTGGCTTCTCCGCCGAGAACACCGTCCTGGCCGAGGCCGCGCAGAAGGCCGGCCTGGCCACCCCAAGCACCCACGGCAGCATTGTTGATGTCACCGACCGTGAGCCCCTCTTTGCCGCGGCGGCAGCAGCGGGCATCACCACCGTGATTGAGCCGTTCCTCCCCGCCGAGCGCTGGCAGAGCGCCGAGGACGTTGCGGCCATCGCCGCAGCCCTCAATGAGGCCGCTGAGCAGGCCGCCGTCCACGGCGTCCGGGTCGCCTATCACAACCACGCGTGGGAGCTCTCGACCATCATCAACGGCGTCACCGCCCTTGAGGCCCTCGCCGCCCAGCTGGACGACCGCGTCACGCTCGAGGTTGACACCTACTGGTCAGAGGTGGGTGGTCGCTCGGCCGCTGACCTGCTCAGTGCGCTGGGTGACCGGGTCACCCACATCCACGTGAAGGACGGTGACACCAGCGGCGACACCTCACGTCAGCAGCCGGCTGGCTCCGGCGAGCTTCCCGTGCTCGACATCATCGCCGCGGCCCCACAGGCCCTCCCCGTTGTTGAATTTGACCAGTACGGCGGTGATGTCATCGACGGCATCGCTGCCAGCATCGCTTACCTGACAGGAGACGCACGATGAGCCGCATTGGTGTAGGAATTATTGGCGCAGGCGTCATCAGCGCCACCTACCTGGAGAACCTGACCTCCTTTGAGGGTGTTGAGGTTCGACGTATTGCCGACCTTGATGTCGCCCGCGCCGCCGAGCGTGCCGCGGAGTTCAACGTCCCCTTCTCGGGCACCGTTGATGAACTGCTTGCCGACGACAGCATCAGCATCGTCGTGAACCTCACCATCCCCGCCGTTCACGCCGAGGTGGCCACGCAGATCGTTGACGCGGGCAAGCACGTCTGGGGCGAGAAGCCGCTTGCGCTTGATGTCGCCAGCGGTCGTGCGCTGATTGAGCACGCAGAGAAGGCCGGTTTCCGGGTGGCCTCAGCCCCCGACACCCTGCTGGGTGCCGGTCTGCAGACCGCACAGCGCACCATCGCCTCCGGGGCCATCGGTACGCCGCTGGCCGCCACAGCCGTCTTCCAGGTCCCCGGGCCCGACGCCTGGCACCCGAACACCGACTTCCTGTTCGCCAAGGGTGCCGGACCGCTGTTCGACATGGGTCCGTACTACTTCAGCGCGCTCGTTCAGAACCTCGGCCCGGTGGCTGAGGTCACCGCGGCCGGTGGCCGTGCCCGCACCGAGCGGGTCATCGGTTCAGGCCCGCGTGCGGGGGAGACCTTCCCCGTTGAGGTTCCCACCACCGTTCAGGCGCTGCTGCGCTTCGTGTCGGGGGCCAGTGCGCAGGTCACGCTGAGCTTCGACACGTTCCGCGCCCGTGCAGGAGTCCTTGAGATCATCGGCTCAACCGGAACGCTTGTGCTGCCAGATCCCAACCACTTCGACGGTTCCTCCACGCTGTTCAACGCGGAGAACCCCGACGGGCGTGAGATCGCTGCCGAGGGGCACACCGCCTCACGGGGAACGGGCGTCGCCGAACTCGCCGAGTCGATCGCTGCCGGTCGTCCCGAGCGGGCCTCCGGCTCCCTCGCACTGCACGTTCTGGAGATCATGGAGTCGATTGCCGCCTCCATTGAGAGCGGCCAGCCGGTCGCCATTCAGAGCACCGTTGCCGCTCCGGCCCCGCTGGATGTGGAGTGGAACCCGTCGACGGTGTCCGCGTGAGTGCCCTCAACGTCGCTTTTGTTGGCGGAGGGTTCATGGGCCGCGTGCACGCGCACGCGGTCCGCTCCGCCGGTGCCCAGCTGCGTGGAGTGCTGACCAGCTCAGCGGAGAGTTCGGCCAGGGCCTCGGCGGCGCTGGGCGCGACCGGCAGTTACGCCAGCGCCGATGAGCTGTTTGATGATCAGAGCATCGACGTTGTCCACGTCCTCACCCCCAATGCCACGCACCGCGAGTTCACCGAGCGGGCCCTGCTCGCCGGGAAGCACGTGGTGTGTGAGAAGCCCATTTCCACCTCGGTGGAGAACGCCATCGCCATGGCCGAGCTCGCTGAGGCGCAGGGGCTGGTCGCGACGGTTCCCCACTTCTACCGTTTCCACCCCATGGTGCGGGAGGCAAGGGGCCGGGTGGCCTCCGGTCAGATCGGGCGACTGCTGACCCTGAACGGGAGCTACCTGCAGGACTGGCTGATCGACGTCGACGCCGACAACTGGCGGGTTGACGATGGACTCGGCGGACCCTCACGCGCCTTTGGTGATATCGGATCGCACCTGGTTGACCTGGTTGAGTTCATCAGCGGCGACCGGATTGTCAGCCTGGCCGCACGGACCGGCACCTTCCACCCTGAGCGTGGTGGGTCAACGCCCGTGCGCACGGAGGACGCCGCGGCACTTGTCGTTGAAACGGCTGGCGGAGCGATCGGGACGCTGCTGGTGTCCCAGCTCGCGGCCGGCCGCAAAAACGCGCTGACCCTTGAACTGTCCGGCTCGGAAGCTGCCGTTGCCTTTGACCAGGAGCACCCGGATGAGCTGTGGTGGGGAACGTCCCGCGCCAACCAGATCATTCCGCGTGGCATTGAGGGCCTGAGCGAGGAGGCCACCCGGCTCAGCACCGTGCCATCCGGCCACCCGATGGGGTACCAGGACGCGGCGAACGCTTTTGTTCGTGACACGTACTCCCTGATCGGCGGCGCGCAGGTGGACGGGGTCCCCGACTTCGCCGACGGTGTGCGGTCCGCGTATGTCATTGATGCCGTCCTCCGCTCGCACGCGAGCGGCGAGTGGGTTCAGGTTCCGGAGTGGAGCCGCACAGCAGCAGAAACGAAAGGTGTGAACGCATGACCCAGCAGAGCACTCATCCCGTCACCCTGTTCACAGGGCAGTGGGCCGATATGCCGTTTGAGGAGGTGGCCAAGCACGCCGCAGAGTGGGGCTACGACGGCCTTGAGGTTGCGACCTCCGGCGACCACCTTGACCTCAAGCGTGCTGAGGAGGAGCCTGGTTACTTGCAGAGCCGCCGGGACATCCTCGACCGCTACGGTCTCA
>JBQELM010000049.1:0-9825 GCA_052103915.1 Mycetocola sp.
CAACAGGGACTGGTGCGGTTCAGCGCCAATCCGACTGGTGGTGCCAAGCTCGGTCCCGTACTCACCGGTCCAGACACGGTTCCAACGGTAAGTGAGGTTGGTGGATCAGTTGTGTCCCTGACATGGAGAGCAAACTGGGACAGAGACGACGATAATCTGCGCTACCAGATAATTCGAGATGGTGACCTTCAAAACCCGGTTGCAGAGATCGCGGCGCAGTCAAAGCTTTGGAAAAGGCCAATGCTCACCGCCATTGACCGCACTGCCAAACCTCAGACCACATACAGCTACCAGATTCGCACTGTCGACTCTGCGGGCAACGCAACGCTGAGCGACGCCAAGCCCTTCACAACAACAACGGCGGGCAGTGTCAAGATCACCGACTACGACAACACGGTTCTTTCATCACAGCCTCGGGACTATTGGGCGCTGAGCGAAGCGCAGGGTACGCGTGCCAACAACTGGGTGAGATCAGACAACCCGATCGCTCTCGGAGCCGATGTTGTGCGCAATGTTCCTGGTGCAGAAGTGACAGGTGACGGACGCGCCAGTCAGTTCCGGACTGGAACCGTTAAGACAGGAACGGGAACGGCCTCGATCAACGAATCGGCCGCACAAACATCGATGACAGAACTCTGGTTCCGGTCCGAATCCACTAGCGGCGGAATCCTGGCCGCATCTAAATCAACTCGGTCATCATGGTGGTCAACAACCGAGGAGTTCAATCGTGTTCTGTCGCTCGATCAGTCCGGAACCGTGAAATACAGTGGGGCAGCAATCTCGTCTGCGTCCACGCTGGCGTCGGCCACGCGGCTAAACGACGGAAAATGGCATCACATCGTCGCCGGAACGCGAGACGGCACGTCCGTTCTCTACGTCGATGGCGCGCTCTCGGCTTCTGGGCCCGCAGGGACGGCGAGCACCGTGAGCGGTCAACTCCGAATTGGCGGCGGTGACGTGGGTCGAACACAAGCATCTGTTCTCAACGCTGACATTGACAATGTTGCGCTTTACTCAACAGCACTGAGCGAAGATGTCATCGCGGCACACTATCGTGCCGGTTCAGAGCGGCCCAACGTTCCACCAACCGCGGTGCTAGAACTTAGTGCTGACGCGCTGAAGGTGTCCGCAAATGGCGCGAAATCCACTGATCAGGACGGGCAGATCGTAGCCCACTCCTGGTCATTCGGAGACGGATCGTCCGCGAGTGGTGCGTCTGTCACACACGAATATGCAACCGCGGGAACATACACAGTTGAACTCACGGTCACGGATGACGATGGTGCAGTAGCCAAACAAAGCAAAGAAATCACGGTTGCGCCCGACGGCGTCCTGGGGATCGACGAGTTTGATCGAATGACAAACAATGCCTGGGGAACGGCGAGTCTTGGTGGCACGTGGACAACACGTGGAACCAAAACGGACTACTCGGTATCGCCAAGCGGAGGCGCAAAAATCAACCTGGCGCCCGGAGCATCACGGTCAGCTCGACTCTCGGATCTTAAAATCACCGACGCAGAAGTGACGACAGCCGTCACGCTCAGTGACTCGCCAACGGGCGGCGGCGTGTATCCAACGGTGATTCTGCGTGAATCAGATGCCGGTGCGTATACGGTCCGCGCATGGATTCGCCCCCAAGAACCGGTGCAACTCCAGCTGTTGCGTGGATCTACCGTCGTCGCACGCGCAAGCGTTCCCGGCCTCACGATTGACGCCGGACAGACACTAAACCTGCGTGCAACGATTTCGGGCCAGGAGAACACAACGGTGACCGCTCGGGCTTGGAGTGGTGATTCGCAAGAAACCACCACGTGGCCTCTTGCCTTTACCGATGGCGCCGAATCAGTCCGGGCCGAGGGAACAGTTGGACTTGGTGGTTATCACTCCGGAACCGCGGTCAGCGCCCAGGTTCTCAGTTTTGATCGAGTCGAAGTGTCCCGAATTTCAGCGGTACAGAAGCAGCAGGCTCAATACGACGCACTGGATGCTGACCAGAGCACGGCAGAAGAACAAACAGAAGAATCAACTGCTCAGCATGCTCCAACACGGTCTGAGAACGGCACAGAGGAAAACACGTCAGACAAACACGAAACCGCTGTAACCGAGGAGAGATCCGTAGACGGGGAAACCTCCGAGCGGGCGGACAGCAGCGAGTCCAAGAGCGACGACGCACACCAAGAAAACGGTGGGCACCCTGACTCACGAGAATCGCGTCAAAAAGCGGAGGACTAACAACAGAACAGACTTCACTGGGGCAACATCAAGCACCACCACAACGGTATCCCCAAGTGACGTCAGTGCGGTTGGGCGAACTTGCGACGACCACGCGACCCCAGCCGGTACGGTTCCCCGGAATCAAAAAATAGGGGGTGTCACCACACATTGTGCGGTGACACCCCCTATTGAATGCCCTGCGTTGAGGTCGGTGCACTCGATGGAGTTCACCGTACCTACCGGCCTACGAGTTGGGGAACAACGAGTCGTCGTCCGCGACCCAAAGCTCGTCATCAGCTCTAAACGTCTGCCACACGGCGTATGCAACACCGGCCGCAGCCACAACACCAACGCCGATTGCAATGACTGCCCCAGCGGAAGGTCCCGACTTCTTGGTCGGAACCGGAGCAGCCTTTGTTACGCGACTGACCGCGTTCTGAACACGACGGTCGTTGACGACAGAATCGATGTAGGGGGACACGCCGCGCTCGATACGCCGACGTGCTGTGCTGAGCGCCCGAGCTCCTGAATCAACCTTGGGCTGGATACGACTTTCATAGGTGTTCACCATCGCGGGAACCAGCTGCTCTCGTGAATAGTTTCCGAGCTGCGCTCTGGCCTCCTGCGCGACATCACTGGCCTTGTTCAGGAGCTCCTGCTGAGAGTTCCAGAGCTTGTTGGCCTGCTTCTTGAGCTGCTTGAGCTCCTTCTTACGCTTACGTGACAAGCTCACCGGGGGACCTCCAAAAGATCTGGTTTGTGTCGAGTGTCTCCATCTTGCCATCAGTGGGCTGAAGAACACCGGGAAGATATGGCGTTTGTGCAAGAATTGAGCCATGTCAAAGCACACCGCCGTCGCAACCCTCCACACCAACTACGGCGACATCAAAGTCAACCTTTTTGGTGATCACGCCCCCAAAACTGTCGCCAACTTCATTGGCCTTGCCACCGGAACAACCGAGTGGGTCGACCCGGGAACGGGTAAGCCGGGTGAAGGAAACTTCTATGACGGAGTTATCTTCCACCGCATTATTCCGGGATTCATGATCCAGGGCGGAGACCGTCTTGGTACAGGAACCGGTGGCCCCGGCTACCAGTTTGACGATGAGATTCACCCGGAGCTCGGCTTTGCTGAGCCCTACATCCTCGCCATGGCAAACGCAGGCAAGATTGCCGGTCGTGGAACCAACGGTTCGCAGTTCTTCATCACCGTTGGCCCGACCACCTGGCTCCACGGCAAGCACACCGTCTTTGGTGAGGTTGCCGATGACGCTAGCCGCAAGGTCGTCGACAAGCTTGGTGGTGTTCCCACCGATGGACGCGACCGTCCGCTCGATGATGTTGTCATCAACAGCATCGACGTGGTTGCCGTTTAAGTACCTCAATTGATGAGTTCGGTCGGCGGGTCTTCGCGAGACAATTTCTGTTATCGGCACCCCAACCGGCAGAGTTTTGTGCTCTGTCAGCGTTGTGGACGCACCATTTGTGGTGAATGCCAGACTCCTGCTGCGGTTGGGGTGATGTGCCCCGAGTGCATGAAGGAACAGAGACAGTCCGCGCCCCGCCGGCCGAACGTTCTTACCCGCTTGTCCCGGTCTGATCGGCCGATGGTGACAAGCATCATCATCGCGGTGACGGCGTTTGTCTACATCCTGCAGATTCTGCCGATTGTCGGAAGCAACGTCACCGGCGCCCTTCAATACGCGGGTCTGTATAGCTATGACGTCGCATTCGAGCCGTGGAGAATGCTCACCGTTCTTCTGACCCACTCGACGGGTGGGTTCTACGGAATTCTTCACATCGCGCTCAACATGTACATGTTGTGGGTCCTGGGTTCAATGCTTGAGCCCATGATCGGCAAAGCCCGATTCTTGACCCTGTACCTCTTCTCCGGGTTCGCTGGCTCTCTCGGAATCATGTTCTGGACCAGTCCGACGACCGCGACAGTTGGAGCATCCGGAGCCATCTTTGGTCTCCTCGGTGCGGTCATCATTATTCAACGTCGCCTGGGTGGCAACGCGACCGGTCTGATTGTGCTTGTGGCAGTCAACTTTGCACTGAACTTCCTCGGATCGGGGAACGTCTCCTGGCAGGCCCACCTCGGTGGGTTGATCGGTGGAATAGCGGTTGGAGCTATTTACGCCGGCACGCGTCAGCGATCACAGCAGGGAAAGCAGAAACTGCTGTTGGTGGGACTCGGCGTTGTTTTTGTTCTGCTCAGCCTCAAGAACCTCTTTTTCCCCAGCTTTTAGAGCAGCAATTCTTGAGCCGGATCAGTCATCGATGATGCTGATCCGGTTCTTCGTTTAACACGACGGCCATACTCAGGAATTGTTGAGCTGAGCGTCTCGCCGCGGAATCGGAACACCACGTGAGCCACGTGCCGCCGGTGCGCGTTGTACGGGCGCGGAAGCCTCTCTCACACCCCCCGCCATCCGACGGTAGATCGACGGGACGTTGACCTAGGGTTCCCGGCTGTGGCCAATAGTGTTTGTCGTTTGTCGTTTGTCGTTTGTCGTTTGTCGTCTGAAAGGGACCGCTGAGTCGGGACCAACGGCGATTCATGGTGTTCGAAAACGCATCAGGGTGTTCACCCTGTGACAGAAAAGCCGACGGATTCGGTCCGCGAAGGAGCGATCAGGAGGGCGGCGTCGAGCGAGTACATCGGTCGAAATCACGAGGATGGTGGGGTGCCAGTGCGCTCAATTTGGGCAGCCGTCGTCCGTTTTTTGATCGGGTCGAGCGTGCGAGTTATGAGTCCAACACCGGGGCGGTCGAGTGGCAACAGAGCCGGGGGCACGGGGTGAGGTCCACATCGTTTTCCACAAGTTGTGGACAGCTTGGGGATAATTACACATCTGTAATTACAACGGCGATCCCTGTAGTTTCGTGAAACAGGCCCATAGTTGTCCACACCTGTGGATAACTATGGGGATAGTTACACCGCTGTCATTCACGTCGGGTGTGTCGGCGCACATGTCAGTGGTCAGCGGTATGGGCATCGACGCGTGCACCGCCACAACGGCTCCATGCGTCGGGTTCGGTACAGCAATCGCGTTGACGGCCTCGACGGCCAGACTTCTTCGCTCAACGGTGAAACAGAAGCAGTTCGGCACCTGCCATACGATTAATGCCATGAGCAACGATTACGTCGCGCGACTCGTCATTTGTGTCGTCATGATTCTGTCGGGGGTGCTCATTATCTGGATGGCACGCGCGACGGCCTCAGGCCGTCTCAAACGAAACCCCGTGGCGGGAATCCGGATTCCCTCCACGATGGTGAGTGAGGACGCCTGGTTGGCCGCACACGTTCGTGCACAGCGTGCAACAACCTACGCCGGGATCATTGCCGTCGGCAGCGGGGCCTCGGCGCTGCTTCCAATTCCTGCCCTGGTTCTTGCCGTTGTCGTCCTTGTTGGCACGGGGGCGATGCTTGGATTCGTTCTCTACGGTGCGCGCGTGGGCCGGCTCGCAGCGCTGGCAATCACCGAAAAGGACACTCACTAGTTCCGTGAAGTCATCAGAGTCGGCTGAACATCCGAGTACGGCGTTGGCACCTCTGCGAGAGATGACGTCATCGGCTGCGTTGATGAGCATCGGACATCATCCGGACAGAAAAATGCCCGCCCCACCAAGGCGGGACGGGCAGAAGATGTAGATGGACTAGCGCCAGCGGGTTGCCATGATGAATCCGACGAACGCGATTCCAAAGCCGATCGCGAGGTTCCAGACATCAAGCGACGGGATGGGAAGTGTGCCGGCACTGATGTAGTAGACGATGATCCACACGAGTCCAAGAAGCAGGAAGCCGAACATAACGGGCTTAAACCAGACAGCGTTGGGTGCCTGTTCTCCCGTGTTCTGACTGTCTACGTCAACGGGCTTAGATTTTTTCGTGCGGGCCATGGCTCTCATCCTAACCGGCTCAACCACCTGAGAGCCACGTTCCTGCTGATCCGGGGCGCTAAGATCAGAGATCATGACTGAGACTCCGACGCGTACCGCACGCCGTGCTCATCGTCGGCGTCCCAGACGGAGAGCCAGCTTCTTCAGCGTTCTGGGCGAGTTGCTTCTGACCGCGGGTTTGTTGGTCTTCCTCTTCCTGTTCTGGCAGCTGTTCTGGAACGACTGGGTCGTGCGTGGCGAGCAGAACGATCGCGGTAGCCAGATCAGTCAGGAATGGAGTGACGCCGCGGAAGACCCCGGCCACAGCGACCCGATCATTCCCGATGAACCAGAAAACGGAGAGATTTTCGCTCAGCTGCGGGTTCCGCGTTTTGGGGATGACTACGTGTCTCAGATTGCCGGAGGGGTAGAGAAATCGGTGACGCTTGACCCGATTGGACTAGGCCACTATCCGGATACTCAAATGCCGGGAGAAAAGGGCAACTTTGCTGTTGCAGGCCACAGAAACACCCACGGCGCACCCCTGAACAAGGTCGCAGAACTCCAGCCGGGCGACGCCATCGTTGTGGAGACAAAAGATGGGTGGTTCACCTATCGGTACCGAAACACCGAGTATGTGCAGCCCAGCCAGGTTGACGTCATCGCTGCCGTTCCCGGTGACCCGAACGCGACAGCTGAAGAATCAATCATCACGTTGACCAGTTGTAACCCGTTTATGTCGACGGCAGAGCGGATCATCTCCTACGGCGTTCTCGAATCGTGGACACCGCGAGCTGATGGTCCACCGGCCTCGCTCACAGACGGTGTGGAAGGATAAACAATGTACGGAGCAATCTGGCGACTACTCCCGGGACCCGCGTGGCTCCGAGTGATTTTTGTGATCGTGATTGTTGTTGCCATTGTGGCGGCGCTGTTCACCTGGGTGTTCCCCTGGGTGCAGGAGTTTGTTGACACACAGGACGTCACCGTGGGAGAGAACGCATGAGCCGGGTACTTGTCATTGATAACTACGACAGCTTTGTTTACACCCTGAACGGCTATCTGCAGGAACTCGGTGCAACAACAACAGTGATCCGCAACGACGCGATTCCTGCCGAGGACGTCGCCGAATACATTCGCGACTTTGACGCGATCCTGGTTTCACCAGGACCGGGCAAGCCCTCAGACGCGGGAATCTCCATCGACGCCATCGCGGCCGCCGCGCAGAGTTCGCTCCCGCTTCTGGGAGTCTGCCTCGGACACCAGGCACTCGCTGAGGCCTACGGTGCAACCGTCACCCACGCTGAGGAGCTGATGCACGGCAAGACCTCACGGGTGCGGCACGATGGCAGCGCGTTCTACGCCGGGCTCCCTGAAGAGTTCACGGCGACGCGGTACCACTCCCTCGCCGTTGTTGATGGAACGGTCCCTGACATCCTCGCTGTGACAAGCAGGACCGTCGGAGGCGTCATCATGGGCGTGAAGCACCGTGAGCTTCCGCTCTACGGTGTGCAATTCCACCCGGAGAGCGTTCTCACCGAGGGCGGATACCAGATGATTGGAAACTGGCTTGAGTCCGTCGGACAGCGCGGCGCCGCCTCGCGTGGTGCCGCGCTCAGCCCACTGATTAGCTAATCAGTGGGCGCGCCACGACTGTTATCGTGGCTCGTGGCTCGTGGCTCGTGGCTCGTGGCTCGTGGCTAAGCGTCGTCGCCCTCGTCGTTGTCATCGGTGTCGTTGTTCTCTGGCGCAGGGTTCTGCTCGCCGCCGGCGCAGTAGTAGAGCTCAACGCTGCTTCCCTGAGCGATATCTCCCGGAGGGAGGGACTGGCCAATGACGGGAGAGTTTGGCTCCGCCACGCAGCTGTAGTCGGGCACAGCGACCGCCGTCAGACCCATTGAGGTTCCCTGCAGAGAATCCGTTGCGGCGCCAAGGGTCTGGCCCTTCATGTCCGGAAGAGCAACCTTTCCGTTTGACACCATCAGGTCAACGGTTGACCCCGGCTCGACGGCCTTACCCTGCGCAGGGCTCGAACCGGTGACCGTTCCCTCTGACACGGTCGCGGAATTGCTCGCATCGGTTGACCCGAGTTCAAGACCGGCGTCGTCAAGCGCAGCCGTCGCGTCCTCGATGCTCATCTCAGTAACGTCAGGAACCGAGACCTTTGCGGTTCCGCTGGACACATACACCGTGATGGTCTCGTTCGGGTCTGTCCGCAGTCCGGCAGAGGGGAACGAGCGAATGACGATGCCCTCGTCAACCTCGTTTGACTCCTCGTCGGTGAAACTGGGAACCAGATCCTGTTCGGCGAGTGCAGCCTCAGCCTCTTGCTCAGACATTCCCGTCACGTCCGGAACAACACGGGACGCAACAGAGGGGCCGGGCGAACTGGGCAGCGACACCACCCAGATCAGGACAGCCACAAGCACAACGGCCACAACAGACACACCCGCCCAGATCCAGGCGACCGGTGGGCGTGACTGAGTGCGAACAGAACCGGTATCCGTCGTCAGCTGACGCAGCGCCTGCTCGGTGCTTGATTGCACGGTGGGAGCAGGGCCAAACAGAGCGGTGGCGGCGTCATCGCCCGATGAACGGACAGGGACCTTTCCCTCACCGGCCAGTTCCAGGTCAGACCGGAACTCTGACACCGTCTGGTAGCGGTCATAGCGGTTCTTAGACAGGGCATGCGTGACAACCAGGTCAAGGGCAGGGGACACTGCTGGGTTGATGCTTGACGGGTTGACCGGAGGCTCACTGACGTGCTGATATGCAACGGCAACGGCGGTATCACCACGGAACGGAATCCGACCCGTGAGCATCTCAAAAAGAACAATTCCGGTTGAGTACAGGTCGGTGCGGGCATCAACGGTCTCGCCCTTGGCCTGCTCAGGAGAGAAGTACGCCGCCGTGCCAAGAATGGCGGTCGTCTGTGCCAGTGACGATGAGGTTTCAGAGACCGCGCGCGCGATACCAAAGTCCATGACCTTGACCGCGCCGTCGTTCGCGATCATGACGTTTGCTGGCTTGATGTCGCGGTGCACAATTCCGGCGCGGTGCGAATACTCCAGAGCCGTGAGGATTCCGCTTGTGATCTCGACCGCACGACTGGGCTCCAACGCACCAGCGGCAATCAGCACGTTGAGGGGCGTGCCCTCAACAAACTCCATCACGATGAACGGCTGCACGCTTGAGCTACCGTCCTCGCCACCGAGGCTGTCTTCACCCGCGTCAAACACGCGAACGATGGTCGGGTGCGACATACGTGATGCGGCCTGAGCCTCCTGGCGGAAGCGACCACGGAACGTGGGATCAGACGAGAGCTCGGTCTTCAGAAGTTTGACGGCAACGGTGCGACCGAGCCTTGTGTCGGTGCCACGGTAAACCTCAGCCATACCGCCGCGACCGATCAGATCCCCAAGTCGATAACGACCAGCGATCAGGCGCTGTTCCTCAGGCACCGTCACCCCCTTGCTTCTGCCATGTGTGCATCGTTCAGCTTAGCGGGAGCTAAGCCGCTGGCCGTTGGCTGCGCCGGAACACGCAGCCAACGGTGTGGTCACTCGCCGTCCGTGTCGCCCTCAGCCGCAGCGGGAACGATGCTCGCCGTCAGGGTGGGGGAACTGGGAGTGTCGTACTCGGCGTTGGTTCCGGTTGAGGCGCAGGTCACCACGTAGCTGAATTGCAGGCTTCCCGAGTTCGCGACCGTGGCCGTGAACTGTGAGG
>JBQELM010000050.1:0-849 GCA_052103915.1 Mycetocola sp.
GATCTTCATCTGGGTCGGGTTCTGCGGGTCAAACGCCGCGTCCGTTCCCAGACGGCTTGATGCTGCCCAGTAGCGGACCGCGTCGGAGCCGTGCTTGTCGAGGATGTCTGACGGCGTCACGACGTTGCCCTTTGACTTGGACATCTTCTTGCGGTCGGGGTCAACGATGAATCCGGACAGTGCCGTGTGCTCCCACGGTGCACGCCCGTCCTCAAGCTGTGAGCGCAGAACCGTGGAGAAGAGCCAGGTGCGGATGATGTCCTGTCCCTGCGGGCGGAGCGAGAACGGAGCCGTCAGAGCCCAGAGCTCCGGATCGCGCTCCCAGCCGCCGGCCAGCTGCGGGGTGAGGGACGAGGTGGCCCAGGTGTCCATGACGTCAAGCTCGCCAACAAAACCGCCGGGAACACCGCGCTGCGACTCGTCGTATCCGGGGGCAGCATCGCTACTCGGGTCAACGGGCAGTGACGCCTCGCTGGGAACGATCGGGTTGCTGTAGTCGGTCTCGCCGTTCGCTGTGACCGGGTACCAGAGCGGGAACGGCACACCAAAGAAACGCTGACGTGAAATCAGCCAGTCGCCGCTGAGCCCACCAACCCAGTTGTCGTAGCGGACGCGCATGAACTCCGGGTGCCAGGTGAGCTCCTGGCCGCGCTGCAGCAGCGTGTCCTTCAGCTCGCTGTCCTTGGCGCCATTGGTGATGTACCACTGGCGGGTGGAGACGATCTCAAGCGGTCGGTCACCCTTTTCAAAGAACTTGACGGGGTGGGTGATGGGCTTGGGCTCGCCGATCAGATCACCGGAGGCGGTGAGTAGCTCAACGATCTGCTTCTTGGCACTGAACACGGTCTT
>JBQELM010000050.1:859-9790 GCA_052103915.1 Mycetocola sp.
GGCAGCAACGCCCGCCTCGCTGGTGATTGCCTCGGGGGCGTCGGCCAGGAGGCGGCCGTCCGTTCCGATGATGGTGCGGTTGGGCAGGTCAAGCTCGCGCCACCAGATGACGTCGGTCAGGTCACCGAAGGTGCAGACCATGGCGATGCCCGCGCCCTTGTCCTTCTGAGCAAGGTGGTGGGCAAGCACGGGGATCGCAACACCAAAGATGGGGCTGGTCACGGTGGTGCCAAACAGCGGCTGGAAGCGCTCGTCGTCGGGGTGGGCTACGAGGGCAACACAGGCGGGCAGCAGCTCCGGCCTGGTGGTTTCGATCTCAATGGTTCCGCCGTCGGGGCGGTGGAAGCTCAGCCGGTGGTAGGCACCGGGCTGGTCTTTGTCCTCAAGCTCAGCCTGGGCGACGGCGGTCCGGAACGTGACATCCCACAGGGTGGGCGCCAGCGCCTGGTAGGCCTCACCGCGCTCCAGGTTGCGGAGGAACGCCAGCTGGCTGGTGCGCAGCGCATCATCGCTGATGGTGCGGTAGCTGTAGTTCCAGTCAACGGAGAGGCCGATGCGGCGGTACAGCTCTTCAAACTGCTTCTCGTCCTCGTGGGTGAGCTCCTCGCACAGCTCAATGAAGTTGCGTCGCGAGATGGGCTTCTGGTCAGCGGCCTTAATGCTCTTGCCCTCGCCACCGTTGAACGGCGGGACGAAGTCCGCCTCGTAGGGCAGGGTGGGGTCGCATCGGACACCGTAGTAGTTCTGGACACGGCGCTCTGTTGGGAGGCCGTTGTCGTCCCAGCCGAGCGGGTAAAACACCTGCGTGCCGCGCATGCGCTGGAAGCGCGCAATCACATCGGTGTGGGTGTAGCTGAAGACGTGACCGATGTGCAGGGAGCCTGACGCGGTGGGCGGCGGGGTGTCAATGGAGAACACTGACTGGCGGTCGGCGCTTGCGCGGTCAAAGTTGTACGTACCGTCGGCGGACCAGGTGCCGTCCCATTTGTCCTCCAAGCCCTCGAGCGCTGGCTTGTCGGGAACGGGGGAGAAGGTCATGTGTGCTCCTGTGCTGGGTGGCACCGTGTGTGCGTGCCGAAATGGTGAACCTCAACAGCCTATCCCAGGGATGTGGCCGTCAGGGAGAGCCGTGCCGTATGCGGTCGGCCAGAGGCGGCGGTTCGGCGTCTCGAAGTGCACGCGTTGCCGGGTGAGCGGCGTGGGAGAGAACCCGCTCCGTTGGGCCGTGCTCAACGATCCGTCCCGCATCGATGACGGCAAGATGGTCGGCGATTTTCCGAACAACGGCCAGATCGTGACTGATGAAGAGGATTGCCATGCCGAGCCGTTGTTGAAGGTCGCGCAGCAGGTCAAGGATGCCGGCTCGAACGGTTGCGTCAAGTGCGGTGACGGCTTCGTCACAGATCAGCACACGCGGAGACGATGCGAGCGCGCAGGCGATGGCGACGCGTTGACGTTGCCCGCCGGAAAGCTGGTCGGGATGGCTCAGTCGGAGCGACGGGTCGAGTGCGACATCGCGCAGAAGTTGGACCGTTGAGGCGTCACGGTCGGAGCGCGACAGCGAGCGACCCGCGAGAGCAGAACGGAGGAGGGCTCCGACGGTGAGCCGGGGATCGAAGCTGGCGTGCGGGTCCTGGGAGACCGCCGCCAGGAGCGAGCGCCGTGGGCGTCGAAGCTTTTCCGGGCCGGGCACCCACGCGGAACCGTCGAGCGTGACGGTTCCCTGTTGCGGGGGGAGGAGGCCAAGGACGACCCGCGCCAGGGTGCTTTTGCCCGAGCCGGATGAGCCGATCAGTCCAAGCGTCTGACCCGCGTTGAGCTGGAGAGACAGGTCGCGGATGGTGGGCTCACCTGCTCCGGGATGGGTCGCGGTGAGCGCGTCTGCGGTCAGAGCGGGTGGCACTGGTGCCATCGCTGGTGCCATCGCTGAGGTCGGTGATCCGGTTGACGGTGTTGACGGTGTTGACGGTGACGACGGTGCTCCGGTGGGCGATGCTGTCGCTGATGCCGCCGCAATGAGTGCCTGTGTGACCGGGTGCTGCGGGGCGGACACAATGTGGTCCGTGGTCCCCTCCTCAACGATGCGACCATCCGACATCACCAGGATGCGATCGGCGTACTCGGCAACAACCGCAAGGTCGTGTGAGACCAGAACAATGGCCGTTCCTGTGCGCTGCGCCTGAACAAGTGAGTTCAGCACTCGGCGCTGAGAGACGGTGTCGATGGCTGTTGTTGCCTCGTCGGCGATGATCAGCTCTGGTGAGCACAGCATGGCTGCCGCGATGAGTACTCGCTGCCGTTGCCCGCCGGAGAGCTGCTCGGAGCGGGAACGCAGAATCCGCTCCGTGTCGGTGAGCCCAACGCTGCGCAGCGCCTCAGCCAGACGCTCCGTGTTGGCGGTGTGCGTGGGATCGTGAAGCCGCAGTACGTCACCCAACTCTCGCTGAATGGTCCTGAGTGGGTCAAGGCCGCCGAGCGCGTCCTGTCCGACGTAGCCGATGCGGTCACCCCTGACGCGGCTGAGAGCAGAGTCCGACGCGGACATCAGATCGGTGCCGCCGACAGACCAACGGTCGACCGAGTATCTGATGCCCTGTGGTGGCAGGCCGATCGCTGCACGAACAAGAAGGCTCTTTCCTGAACCCGACGAACCGACAATGCCCACACACTCGCCAGGAGAGACCCGGAGGCTCTGAACGTCAAGCAGGGAGCGGCCCGATCGGTCATGGGCGCGAACACCGCCCAGCGTAAGCGCGTCATACCGTGATGGTGGGTTGTGGGACTCAGGGGTACTCCGCGTCATCGTGCGTCCTCCATCCGGCGGCCGAGAACAGTTGTTGCAACGGCAACACCGACGATGGCCAGTCCAGGAACAATCGTGAGCCAGGGTGCGGAGGGAATGTAGATGCGCCCGGCCGAGAGCATCGCACCCCACTCCGCTGCGGGCGGCTGCATTCCCAGGCCAAGGAAGCTGAGAGCTGACGCCCAGACGATGGCCTGGCCCACACCCAGTGTGATGAGTGGAAGCAGCGGGCGGAGGGCGTTGGGGAGCAGCGTCACGGTGAAAGCTCTGACGGCGGAATCGCCGCGGAGGATTGTCTGCTCCCAGTAGGCGGACGCTCGGACGCTCCTGACCTGCTCACGCAGGATCCGTGCGTATCCGGGCGCGGTGGAGATTCCCACGGCGATGGCGCTGGGGAGTGCTCCTGGCCCCGTCACAACAATGACGAGGAGGGCAAAAAGAACCGTGGGGAACGCAAAGGCTGTTTCGATCAGCCGGTCGGCAACAGCACGAAGTGGGCGGGGGCTCAGTGTTGACAGGGCGGCGAGCGCCACCCCCAGCGCTGTGGCGATGAGTGTTGCGCCCAGGCCAAGGAGCAGTGAGGGGCGCGCGCCCCACGTCACTCGGCTCCAGACGTCGCGGCCCGATTCGTCTGTGCCCAGCACATGACCCGGAGTGCCGGGCGGCAGGAGGGCGTCGCCCGGGCTGATCTGGGTGGGGCTGAGGCTGGTGAAAGCCCAGGGGGCAATGGTCGAGGCGGTGCACAGCAGCAGAACCAGGGCTGCGGCGACGGTTCCTGGAGTCCAGAACCGGCGGCGGCGCACTCGGAGCGCCCGTGTCTGCCGTGGCGGGCTGCCGGGAGTTCTGATCATGAGAGGTCCGCCCGTCCCCGCGGGTCAACGATCCGAGCAGCTAGATCGCCCACCGCGCCAAGAACAACAAACACCAGTGCTGTGGCGACAACAACCCCCGTGATCACGGGAGCATCCCGCTGCGTGACCGCCGAGAGCAGAACGCGGCCGATGCCGGGTCGGGCAAAAACAGTTTCAACCACAACAGCACCACCAATCAGGGATCCCGCCGCCCAGGAGGACAGTGCGATCGCCGGGAGGACGGCGTGACGCAGTGTGTGGCGGCGCATCAGGCCTGCCCGTGTTTCGCCTCGGGCGCGCGCGCTCAGCGCGAACGCGCGAGACTCAGCAATCGATACACCCGACACCATGGTTTGGGCCAGATATCCGGCGAGGGGAATCGCCAGGGTCAGGACGGGGAGAACAAGTCCGGCCGCTGACCCGCCCGACACGGCAGGAAGCCAACCCAGACCGGTCGAGAAGATGGCCACAAGAACAAGGCCAAGCCAAAAATGCGGCAGAGACGCGGAAACCATCCCAAGTGTGGAGGTGACGGAGCGCCCGAGACGGCCGCCCTGTGCGGCAGCCACCGTCAGCGCAAGCGCGCACAACCAGGCGACCACAAGTGCGCACGTTGCGAGGAGCACCGTTGACGGCAACGCCGCACCAATCACCTCCACAACCGGGATCCTCTGCGCGTAGGAATCCCCCCACTGGCCGGTGACCAGGCGCAGAAGCTGTGTGACGTACTGAATAAAAATGGGTTCGTCCAAACCAAGGCTTGCCCTGGTCCGTTCGACTGTTTCGGCCGACGCCTGGGACCCGGGGCCACCCAGGGCCGCCTCAACCGGATCACCAGGGATCAGGCTCACCGCAACAAACACCGCCGTTGCTGCCGCCCACAGCACAACAACCGCGTTCAGTGCCCGGCCACCCACCCAGCGGGCCCACCCCAGCCGTGCCCGACCCGGCTGAGTGGCCGGCTCGGGATCGGCGGAGGCGGCAGACAGTGCTAACGGGTCAGCCACGCCTCACCGAACCAGGGGGTCGAAACCGTTGAGGTCGCGCGAGCCCCCTGCACGCGGTCGGACACAAGGAAGTGGTTTTGCTGGTCGTACAGCGGGAGAATGTATGCCCCTTCAAGCACGCGCTGCTGTGCCTGGGTGTACAGCTGGGTGCGCTCATCCTCATCGGAACTCTGCTTCGCACGATCAAGGATGCTGTCCAGTTCAGGGTCATCAATCTGCGCGTGGTTGGCGAAGTAGCCGCTCGGAGCGGGGACAATCCCATCGGAGTGGTACAGGATGCGCAGGACGTCCGGTCCCAGCTTGGTGTACGGGGCGCTCACCAGCTCGTAGTCGTTTGCGCCCAGCGCCGCGTACCAACTGGACAGGTCAAGCTGGTCAATCGTCACCTCAAAGCCGACGTCTGCGGCCTGAGCCTGAATCTGCTCAAAGAGGGAGATCTCGGCGGGGATTGACTGATTGGTTGAGACGGGGAAGCGAAGCGTCAGGCGCTCGCCGTCTTTGGTCCGCACACCGTCTGAGCCAACGGTGTCCCAGCCGGCCTCGTCCAGAAGCTCGGCGGCACGGTTGGGGTCAACGGTGAAGAACGACTCGTCAGCGAAAGCAGTGGACTCCGCGCTGGACAGCGGGGAGTAGGATCGCGCCGCTGTGCCGGCAAACAGGGAGTTGATTCCGGCATTCACATCAACAGCACTGATGAATGCCTGCCGGACCCGCTCATCATCAAAGGGTGCCTGACCGGAGTTGAGCTCAATTCGGTTCACCGATCCGGGACGAGGGGCATCGATATCGCTGAGCGAGGCCTCATCTGCCGCGCGGGACACGGCGTCGGGCTGAGCGTTGTCAATCACATCAACGTCACCGGCCTGAAGCGCGGCGTAACGCGTGGTGGCATCGGGGAGGAATCGCCAGGTGATTCCGTCAAGGAGAGCGGGCTCCGTGCGGGTGGCGTCGGCCGGGGCAGAGGCGTAGTCGTCGTTACGGACCAGGGAGATGTGATCCTGCTTGACCCAGTCGCTGATGACAAACGGTCCGGTACCGATAGGGGCAAGGCAGTTGGCCTCCACGCCGCGATCAAGACCGGCGGGGGACTGGATTGCCAGCCACGGCTGCGCCAGTGACTCAAGCAGGGCGCTATCCGGTTCGCTCAGGACAAAGCGGGCAACCGTGTCCGACACGGCCTCGACCGACTCCACCCGCTCCAGCGCCAGATAGCCGGTTGATGAGCCGGTGTCCGGATCCTGCAGGTGAGCGATGTTGCGCGCGATCGCCTCGGCATCGACCGGTGTGCCGTCAGTGAAGGTCAGGCCCGGCTTCAGAGTGATATCAACGCTCAGGCCGTCGTCCGCCGTGTCCCACGACTCGGCAAGCCACGGGACAATCTGCCCAGAGGCGTCACGGGACACCAACTGCTCAAGCACCTGGGTGGCCAGAAGTGCCTGGGGGAAGTTGCCGCCAACGTGGGGATCGAGGCAATCCGGTTCGGCATCCCCACTGGCGTACACGAGTGTTCCACCGGCAACGGGAGTGGCGGACAGGTCGCCATCCGTTCCAGCGGTGGTGCAGCCGGCAGTGACAAGGGCAACCGTGAGCAGGGTGGCGCTCGCCGCCAGGGCGCGAGCGCGGGGTCGTGGTGACACGTTTTCTCCGAAAGGGGTTGGGGCAGATCAGCCGCGACAAGCATATCTGGTCTCGGTCCCAAAATGTACGATCGGCTCTGATCGCTAGGCTCACACTGGAGGTAGAGATGACACGAGCAGGACGCCCCCGACTCTCGTCGCGATCAATCCTGGAAGACGCCGCACACGAACTGTTCCTTGAGCAGGGGTACGCGGCGACAACCGTCGACCAGATTGCCCAGCGCGCAGGAGTGGGCCGAAACACCTTCTTCAACTACTACTCGGCAAAATCCGACGTGCTCTGGATTGAGGTGGACGACGCCCTCGACGCGCTCCCGACAGCCCTCAATGAGCCGTCAGAGGACAGTGCGCCCCGTCGCGTCACGCACGCGATCCTCGCTGCCGCCGCGACGATCCCGGCTCACCGAGTCCCCTGGGCCGTCAGCCAGGCGGAGCTGCTTGCTCTCGGGCCAGAACTCGCCTCCTCAGGTGTTCACCGACTCAGTAGAGGAACACAGGCAATCAGTGACGCCGTCAGTCAGCGTCCCGAACGCCCAACCCTGAGGGAGAGGGCACTCGCGCACGCCTGTGCGGGGGCGGCGCTCGCCGGAGGGATCGACTGGGTGAGAGCCGGCCGGAACCGCGGTGCCCTCACCGAACACCTTGAACAGGCACTCGCCCCGGTGCTCGCCGGTTTTGAGCCCATCTGGGGCGGCGCAGCCTAGCCATCTGGCATACACTTAACGCGGGCAGTGATCCGTTATCACCGGGGAGCCTTTCGGAAGAACGCCGCTTGCGGTCAGTAGAACCGGACGGGTGGCCCGTTACAGCCAGAACGAGCGGTCGCGTGAGCGGCAAGCGAGGTGGTACCGCGGCGAGAGCCGTCCTCGCAGGAGACACAGATCACCTGGAGAGACATGGCCTACCCCAAGAACACACCCTCCGACGGCGCCGCATTCGGCGTGACCGCGAACCCCGACTTCCCGTCCATCGAGGAGGGAATTCTCTCCTTCTGGGCGGAGGACAACACCTTTGCCGCCTCCATTGATCAGCGTGAGGGTGCCCAGGAGTGGGTCTTCTACGACGGCCCGCCCTTCGCCAACGGCCTTCCGCACTACGGTCACCTGCTGACCGGATACGCCAAGGACGTTTTCCCCCGCTTCCAGACCATGCGGGGCAAGCAGGTTCAGCGCCGTTTCGGCTGGGACACACACGGACTGCCCGCTGAGCTGGAGGCCGAGCGTCAGCTGGGCATCACGGACAAGAGCCAGATCGAAGAGATGGGCCTTGCCGCCTTCAACGCCGCTGCCCGGAGCTCCGTGCTGCGCTACACGGACGAGTGGCGCGAGTACGTCACCCGTCAGGCGCGCTGGGTTGACTTTGATGGCGGGTACAAGACCCTCGACGTGACCTACATGGAGAGCGTCATCTGGGCATTTAAGCAGCTCTACACCAAGGGCCTTGCCTATGAGGGCTACCGGGTTCTGCCGTACTGCTGGCGTGACCAGACCCCGCTGAGCAACCACGAGCTCCGCATGGACGACGACGTTTACAAGATGCGCCAGGACCAGACCGTGACGGTGACGTTCCCGCTTCAGGGTGCAGAGGCCGCGGCGCGTGGACTTGAGGGCGTCAAGGCTCTCGCCTGGACAACAACGCCGTGGACCCTGCCAACCAACGCCGCCCTGGCCGTCGGCCCCGACATCAGCTACGCGGTTGTTGCCGAGGGTCCCCGTGGCGGTGCTGACGTTGCTGCCGGTGCTGAGCGGTCAGCAGACCGTGGATCGCGCTACCTCATCGCCGCTGACCTGCTGGGCAACTACGCCGCAGAGCTGGGCTACGAGGACGCGGCCAGCGCGGCTGAGGGCGTGACCGAGACGATCCTCGGTCGAGACCTGGCCGGAATCCGCTACGAGCGCCTGTTTGACTACTACGCGGACGAGACCGAGTACAGCGTCGCCTCGTCCTGGCAGTTCCTGATCGGTGACTACGTCACCACAACGGACGGTACCGGTATCGTCCACCAGGCACCCGCCTACGGTGAGGAGGACCAGAAGCTCTGCGAGGCCGCCGGAATCCCCGTCATCATCTCGCTTGACGACGGTGGGCGTTTCACCTCAGCCGTGACGGATGTTGCTGGTGAGCTCTGGATGGACGCAAACAAGCCGCTGACGCGTCTGATCAAGGACGGCGGGCGTCTACTTCGCCAGGCCAGCTACGAGCACTCCTACCCGCACTGCTGGCGCTGCCGGAACCCGCTCATCTACAAGGCCGTCTCCAGCTGGTTTGTGCGCGTGCCCGACTTCCGTGACCGCATGGAGGAACTCAACCAGGAGATCACCTGGGTTCCGGACAACGTCAAGGACGGCCAGTTTGGCAAGTGGCTCTCCGGCGCGCGCGACTGGTCCATCAGCCGCAACCGTTACTGGGGTTCACCGATCCCCGTGTGGAAGAGCGACAACCCCGACTTCCCCCGCATTGACGTGTACGGCTCGCTGGAGGAGCTGGAACGCGACTTTGGTACGCTCCCGCTCAATGAGCAGGGTGAGCCGGACCTGCACCGGCCGTTCATCGACGAGCTGACCAGGCCCAACCCCGACGACCCGAGCGGCGCCTCAACCATGCGGCGCATCACCGACGTGCTCGACGTCTGG
>JBQELM010000051.1:0-9721 GCA_052103915.1 Mycetocola sp.
CCGATGCACGCACCCTTGGCGTTCACGCTCGGGTCATGCGCACGGACGGCAAGCTTGGAACGGTGGCCTGCCTCGCGGGCGATCGAGACGATCTCAACAATGCCCTCGGCGATCTCAGGAACCTCAAGCGCAAAAAGCTTCTTCACCAGACCGGGGTGGGTGCGAGAGACGGTAATCGACGGGCCCTTTGTCCCCTTGGCAACGCTGGTCACAAACACGCGGATACGCGAGCCGTGCCGGTACTCCTCACCGGGGACCTGCTCCTCTGGCGGAAGAATCGCCTCAACGGTTCCCAGATCAACGTGAACCATCCGCGGGTTGGGACCCTGCTGAATGACGCCGGCGATGATGTCACCCTCGCGCCCCTTGAACTCACCAAGGACGGCATCATCCTGGATGTCACGCAGCCGCTGGTTGATGACCTGCTTGGCGGCGTAGGCCGCAATCCGACCGAAGTCTTCAGGCTCAGACTCGGCCTCACCGATCACCGCACCCTCGTCGTCCGTCACAGGAACCAGAACGGTGATGTGGCCAGACTTACGATCAAGAACGACACGCGCCTCCGGCGGCGTCTCCCCCTCGGGGGTCACCGTCTTCAGATAGGCGGTGTGAATGGCCTGCTCGATGATTTCAACAAGCTCGTCAAACGGGATCTCCCGCTCGCGCTCCAACAGTTTCAGGACGCTGAGATCGATATCCATGCGGGTGCTCCTCCATATTCAACTGGGCCACCGCCACAGGCGGGGGTTCAATCCTCCAGAATACCCGAGCAGGCGGCGGGAACCCAGTTGAGCGCAGCAACTTCCCTGCCGGGTGTGTTGGGCACCCCGGCCACACACAGCACCACAACACATTGACCGTCGCCCATGAGCCGCCACCGCGCGTGCAATGGGCCTCAACGTCGAGGAGGGTTGGGCGCCGAAGCACCCAACCCTCCTCCGAGACCGGTCACGGAACCGACCGGCACCGCTGCACCTCACACAATCACGTGGTGACGCGCAGCGTTCATGAACTAGTCGTTGTCAGCCAGCTCACCACGCGCCTGGCGGAACTCCGCAACAGCATCAACAAGAGCAACCGGAGTGCGCTCACCCGTCCGCCTGTTCCACAGCTCAACCGTTCCCTCAGCCACGCCACGACCGGCGATGATGATCCACGGCACACCAAGCAGCTCGGCATCACCGAACTTGACGCCGGGTGACACCTTGGGGCGGTCGTCGTACAGCACATCAAACCCGCCGGCCTCAAGTTCCGAGGCGAGGGCGGCAGCGGCGTCAAAGACCTGAGCGTCACGGCCGGTCGCGACAACGTGCACGTCAAACGGTGCAAGCGGTTCAGGCCAAATCAGTCCACGCTCATCGTTGTTCAGCTCGGCAACTGTCGCCAGAATCCGGGTCACAC
The DNA here is from genome assembly GCA_052103915.1 of Mycetocola sp. Taxonomy (GTDB): domain Bacteria; phylum Actinomycetota; class Actinomycetes; order Actinomycetales; family Microbacteriaceae; genus Mycetocola_B. Next base: position 1,402 of record JBQELM010000051.1, read on the forward strand.
CAATGCCGTACGAACCCATCGTCACGGTGGCGAGCTTGCCGTTCTGATCAAGAACCTTCAAACCAAGGGACTCGGCGTACTTGCGGCCAAGCTGGAACACGTGACCCAGCTCCATTCCGCGGGCGAGCTCAACGGGACCGGAGCCATCAGGCGCCTCATCACCGGGACGAACGGCGGCAACATCCGCGCGACCCTCGATGACAAAGTCGCGCCCGGCCACAAGACCGAAGACGTGGGAACCGTCGGTGTTTGCGCCGGTGATCCAACTGCTGCCCTCGGCAACACGCGGGTCAAGCAGGTAGCGAATACCCGTTGTTGACTCCTCGCCCAGAACAGCACCCCGCTCCGACCACGGACCGATGTATCCCCTCACCAGAAGAGGGTTCTTGGCGAAGTCGGCCTCAGTCGCCGGCTCGACCTCGCACAGCGGGAACGCAACCTCTGCACGTTTGATGTCAACCTCACGGTCGCCAGGAAGACCAATCACAACGATCTCGCGCGTGCCCTCGATGTCGGTGACCGCAAGCACAACGTTCTTCAGGGTGTCTGCCGCCTGCCAGGGGCGGTCAGTACGAGGCTCAACCGCGTTCGCGAACTCAACCAGGGTCTCAATGGTTGGCGTGTTCGGCGTGCTGTGCACACGAGCTGCCGGGGCCGACGATGCATCGATGGCCGCTGCAACCGCGGTACTGAACGCCTCAACGTTGGCGGCATAACCGGCGTCGTTGCGAACAAAGGTGTCCTCACCGATGGGGGTCGGGTGCAGGAATTCTTCACTGCGCGACCCGCCCATGGCACCGGCATCGGCGTGAACGATGGCGTACTCGAGGCCAAGCCGGGTGAAGATGCGCTCGTACGCATCACGCTGGGCAAGGTAGGACCGGTCAAGCCCCTCGTCGTCGATGTCAAAGGAGTAGGCGTCCTTCATCGTGAACTCGCGACCGCGCAGCAGACCGGCCCGGGGCCTGGCCTCATCGCGGTACTTGTCCTGAATCTGGAAAATCGTCAGCGGCAGGTCCTTGTACGAGTTGTACAGGTCCTTCACCAGAAGAGTGAAGGCCTCCTCGTGGGTGGGAGCCAGCAGGTAGTCGGCGCCCTTCCTGTCCTGCAGACGGAACAGAGCCTCGCCGTACTCGGTCCAGCGCCCCGTCTGCTCGTAGGGTTCACGCGGAAGCAACGCGGGGAAGTGCACCTCAAATGCACCAGCCTCGGCCATCTCCTCACGGATGATGGCCTCGATGCGTGCCTTCACCCGAAGGCCAAGCGGCAACCAGGCGAAGACTCCCGGTGCCTGACGGCGGATGTACCCGGCACGGACAAGAAGCCGGTGACTGGTCACCTCCGCGTCGGAGGGGTCTTCACGGAGCGTACGGAGGAAAAAGTTAGAAAGGCGCGTAACCACGCCCCCATGCTACAACCGCGATGACACGAACCACGCGACCGTGCGGCATCTGGTCCGGGCCGCGCCGCCCCGCCCACACCCGGTTCACCGGCCTAAAGCAGGGTGATGGGTTTCACGATGTCGGCAAAAATCAGCAGGAGCGTCATGCCACCAATCAGGGCTGCAACAACAATCGTGACCGGAACAGCTTTGGCGCCGTCAACCGGACCGGGGTCGGGACGGCCGCGAAGCCGAGCGGTTGTGCGCTTCAGTTTCTCCCACACCGCGGTCAGGATGTGCCCACCGTCAAGCGGCATCAGTGGCACAAGATTAAAGACAAAAAGTGCAACGTTCAGGGAACCAAGCATTCCGACGATCGTGGCAACCTTCGACTCAAAAGGCACCTCGTCCATGCTCGCGACCTCGCCGGCCAGGCGCCCAACGCCCACAACGCTGATCGGCCCATCCGCGTCCCTCTCCCCCGGACCAAACGCCGCCTGAGCCGTGTCGATGAGGCGCTGCGGAAGATTCAGGATGATGGTGCCAACCGAGACGATGTTGTCGCCGACAGCGGGAAGAACGCTCTCCGGCCCCTGCGGCTGGAGTTCCTGCTTTGCCACCATTCCGGCAAATCCCTGCTCGGCCACCACCTGTTTGCCCTGCGCATCCGTCAACGGCTGACCGTCGTCGCCCAGCTGGACCCGCTCCGTGAGCATGGGCGTGAGCGTCAGGGTCTGCCTGGCACCGTCACGCTCAACAACAACCGGAATGGCCGTCTCCGGAGACTCGCGAATGATCGCGCTTGATTCTTCCCAGGTCGACACCGCTGTTCCGTCAACGCTGATGATCCGGTCCCCCGCCCGAATCCCGGCGGACGCTGCTGGTGCGGCTGGGTCGCTGGGAGTGCAGCCCTGCTGCTCAGACCCCGACACGATCACGCACTCGTTGACGCTTGCGACCGTTGTTGTTGCCACGGGGTTACCAAATCCCATGAGAAGAATGGCGTAAAAGAGGACCGCAAGAAGCAGGTTCATGGCCGGCCCGCCCAGCATCACAACAATCCGTTTCCATGCTGACTGGCGGTAGAACGCACGCGCATCCTCGCCGTCGCCGATGGATTCCGCGCTGACCTCACGCGCATCACGAATGATCGATTCAAGCCGACCAACCGGTGCCGCATCCGGATCGGCCGTATTCACATCCGTGCCACCCTGCGGCCCTGCGGCGCCAGCACTCACCGGCTGCTCAGCGGCAGCGGTGTCGCGTCGGCGTCGGGTCTCGTCAAGTGCTTGCAGGAACCCGGTACTGCTCTCCTCCGCTTTGGCCCCCGGCGCCACAGGAGGGAACATCCCGATCATGGAGATGTATCCGCCAAGCGGGAGCATCTTGATCCCGTACTCGGTTTCGCCCCGCCGCCAGGAGAACAGCGTCTTTCCAAAACCAACCATGTACTGGGTGACCTTGATGCCAAAGAGCTTCGCCGGTATCAGGTGGCCAACCTCATGCAGCGCAATAGACAGGCCAAGGCCAAGCGCGACGGCAACGACCCCGAGGATATAGAGCAGAACGGTTTCCACTCGTTGAGGATAGCCCTCGCTCCTCCGGGGGTTCTGGCGGTGCGCTGTGAGACGATTACTGTGGGCCCGTTCAAGCGGGCCCAACCGCTTCCCACCACGCACGAGGATCGTATGCTTCAGGACACCATCCGCCCAGAACGGCTCAGGCCCATCCCCCTCGGTGAGGCCCTCGCCGCCGCAGGAATCACGGCGCCTGAACAGTACGCTGAGATCCCAATCAGCGGCGTCGCTATGTCGTCCGGTTCCGTCCAACAGGGTGACCTCTACCTCGGAATCCCCGGCGCGCGGTTCCACGGTGCCGCTTTTGCCGCCGACGCCGCGCACAACGGCGCTGCGGCGATCCTCACCGACGCGGCGGGCTTCAGCCAGGCAGACGGCGCAGGCTTGCCGATTGTTCTTGCCTCTGGAGACCCACGCGCCCTCGCCGGGCGCATCGCTGCGCGCGTGTACGGGACCGATTCCGTCTCGCCCACCACCTTCGGGATCACGGGGACCAACGGCAAAACCTCAACCGCCCACATCCTCGACGCGCTTCTGCACCTGCTCGGCCAGACAACCGGCCTCAGTACAACGGCGGAACGACGAATCGGCGACGAGGTCGTCATCTCCCACCTGACAACACCCGAAGCGGCTGATATGCACGCACTGCTCGCCCGGATGCACGAACGGGGTGTGCAGAGCGCAATCCTTGAGGTCAGCGCGCACGCCCTCAGCCGCAACCGCGTTGACGGCATCCGATTTGATGTGGCCGCATTCACCAACCTCAGCCACGACCACCTGGACGACTACGCCAGCATGGACGACTACCTTGACGCCAAGCAGCGGCTGTTCACACCGGAACGGTCAGCCCGTGCGGTGGTGTCGCTCGACTCGCCGGCCGGCGCACGCGTTGCGGCCCGGAGCACGATCCCCGTTGTGACGGTGACGTCACGCCCCGACGTGGACGCCTCGTGGCGGGTTGATGTGACAGAGGAGACCATCGCCGGACTCAGCTTCACCCTGACCGACACCGTTCGGTCACGAAGCATCAGCGCCAGGCTCCCCCTCATCGGTCGCCACATGGCCGCGAATGCCGGCCTCGCTCTGGTGATGCTGCTTGAGGCGGGTGTCCCCTTCGCCGACCTTGTCGCGATCACAGCCGACGAGGCTGTCATCCCCGTCCGACTTCCCGGCCGGAGCGTCCGGGTCTCAGGCGCACACAGCCCGGCGCTGATCGTTGACTCGGGCCACACACCCGACGCCTTTGAAAAAACGCTCCAGGCACTGCGAAGCGTCACACCAGGCCGCGTGATCATGGTCACCGGTGCAGACGGCGGACGGGACGCAAGCAAACGGGAAGCCATGGGGGCTGCCGCCGCACTCGGCAGCGACGAGGTCATCCTCACCGACCACCACTCACGGCACGAGGATCCTGCTCAGATTCGTGCCGCGCTGAAACGCGGGGCCCAGGCAGCGAAGGAGCACGTGGTCATCACAGAGATCGCCGACCCGGTCACCGCAATCCGATGCGCCGTCGAGCGGGCCAAACCCGGTGACAGCATTCTGTGGTCGGGGCTGGCGTCACAGGACTACCGTGCGGTCGGCGCGGAGGAGATTCCGTTTTCCGCCATCGACCAGAGCAGGCGAGCTCTCGCCGAGGCAGGGTGGGACGTCATCGACTAGTCCCCTCAACGACCATGCCGCTCGCCCTTCCCCTGTGCGGGACGGGCGAGCGGCATGTCTGTCTCTGCTAGCGCGTCGACGCGGTTGGTGCAAGAATGTCGCTGACCAACACCCGGGTGTCCTTCTCTGTAAACGGCATGCCGTCCGTGATCTGATCAGCCTGGTAGTTGTCCTCCCCTGGCGGAATCACAACGATCACCTGTGAGCCAACGGTCTGACCAACCATGGCCTTAGCAAAGCCACCGATCACACCGGTTGTCGCAAGAGGCATCGGACCGTTTTTGGTCCAGCTCTGGTCAAAGACCTCACCGCTGGCCCAGGCCACGCCCTGGTACTGGACGGTGACGGTGTCGCCGTCGGCCACCGTGTCACCGTCGCCCTTCTTCAGTACGCCGATCTCAAGCTTCTTTGGCGGGTCTGCATCAGGGATGGTCACCGTTGGTGCGCCGTTCTCGTCCAGGCTCACCGAGGGCAGATCGGGGTCAACGTCCTGTGGCTCGCCGTCAGCAGCGAGCTTTGTTTTTGCCACCAGGTCGATGACACCAACAAGCGGCTCGTTGGCTCCGACGCCAAGCTGCTCGCTCCCGGTGGAACCAAACGCGTCATCGGAGGCGATGGTGGTCAGCACACGCGAACCGATCTTCTCGCCGATCATCGCTTGTGCCAGCCCTGGCATGAGCTTGGCCTCATCGGCGGGGAACGACACCAGACTCGAGTCAGTGTACTCGTCCTGGCTGACAACCTTGCCCGTTGTTGCCGACAGCATCGTGACGTGCACATCAACGGAGTCGCCCTGGGCAACCTCTGCGCCGTCACCCTCAATGAGGGTGGAGTGCGCCGTTTCTGCGACCTCCATCGGAGCATCAAAGCTGACCTCGGGGGCAGCACCCCACTCCCCGCTGACGGTGATGGCGTCAAGGGATGCATTGTTTGAGGAGGAACAGGCGCTCACCGTCAGGGTGAGGGTGGCAGCCATGGCTATGGCCAGGAGAGGTGTCGCTCGGCGCACGATGCTCGCTTTCTATACGGGGTAGTGATGACAAGCGTCCCATGTTCGGCTGGGAGTCACAGCATCCGCCCGCAAAAAGGTGGCGCGACGTCCGTGACCACCGCGCCTGGATCTGTACCGGAGACAACTTCTGCGACTAATTTGTGTCCCCACGGCCGGGCATACTCAGATCCGCATACGCTCTCAAGTAACCTCGTCCAAATGACCCCTGCAGACGACGTCGTTTCGGCGAGCAACGCCACGCGTCCCGGTTTTGTGTACTGGCTTGGCCGGTCCGTGCTCATTCCGATCGTGAAGCTCTATTACCGACCAATTGTTCGCGGCGCAAAAAACGTCCCCCGTGAGGGTGCGGTCATCCTGGCGAGCAATCACCAGTCATTCATCGACAGCATCGTGATCCCCGTTCTGGCGCCGCGACCCGTGCGCTTCCTCGCCAAGGACTCGTACTTCACGGGCACGGGCTTTAAGGGCCGGCTCTCCGCCGCGTTTTTCCGCTCCATCGGCGCCGTCCCCGTGACCAGGGGCGCAGGGCAGGCGGCACAGGCCGCCCTGGACACCGGCAAGTCACTTCTTGACGATCAGAACGCTTTTGCACTGTATCCGGAGGGCACACGTTCCCTTGACGGGCGCCTGTACCGCGGACGCACGGGCGTTGCCTGGCTCGCGCTGACAACCGGAGCTCCGGTTGTTCCGGTTGGCTTGATCAAGACGGATGAGCTCCTCCCCGTCGGCGCTAAACGGCCGCGGCGGGTCCGCGTCACCGTAGCCTTCGGTGAGCCAATTGACCTGTCCTCCCACGGTCCCGCGACAAGCGGTCGTGCACGTCGGCATGCCACCGACCAGATCATGGACGCCATCGCTGAGCTCAGTGGACAGGAACGAGCGGACAGCTTTAACGAGGCTCCTCCATCGGGTGCCGCGGAGCGCATCAGTCGCGTTCTCCGACCCGAGCGCCTGTAGCTGCCTGCAGCTGCCTGCAGTTGCCTGCAGGCAGCGCACCGCGCACACACGATCGGCACATGATCTGCACTGAGCGGGGCGGAGTCACGCTCTGCCAGTAACTGGCTGTGTCTGTCTCTGCCCGGCTGTAACCGGCTGCACCTGTTGTGGCCCGATGGTGCGCTGTGACAGGGGGGAGGTTCTGGCACAGCTGACCGACCAGCCGCTGCGTTATCCCGCTTGCACTCCGCTGGCATCGTCCGCGACGGTGATCGTTGCAACGTGCCGGACGGGGAACGACACCGAGTTTGCAATGAAACACATCCGGTGTGCGTCAGCGTGGGCGGTTTCCGCCGCCTCACGCATGGACTCGTCGGCAATCGTCACCTGAGGGTACAAAACCGCTTCGGTCATGGCACCCGAACCGTCACTCCGGCTTTCCATCGCGGCCGTTGCACTGTCGGTGTATCCCACAACGACAACCCCGGAACGCATCGCAGCGTGCAGGTACGACAGCATGTGGCACTCGGCGAGCGCCGCAAGGAGCAGCTCCTCGGGGTTCCACCGTGTCTTGTCGCCGTGGAACGCCGCATCCGCGGAGGAAAGAATCTGCTGCTTTCCCGCAGCGTTCAGAACAAGGTCACGGTCGTAATCGCGGTACCCGCTTGTGCCGCTCCCCCTGTTTCCTGTCCACTCGATCTGAACCCGATAGTGATGTTGTGCGGCCATGACATCCATCGTTGCACGGTGACACCGGTACGCTGAAAGCGACCCCGCCCACCGCGAACCCCGGAGTAACCGTGCCTGATGTTTTCCTCGCTGCCGATGCCGAAGAGATCGCGGTTGTCACGCGCAACGGTTTTGTGGAGTCCCGCCACCTGGGCTCGGCCGTTGTCATGTCTCAGCATGCGGATGTTCTTCGCCGGGTGGGCGACATCGACTCGCCTGTTCTGCCGCGCTCATGCATGAAGCCGTTCCAGGCCATTGCGATCATGAACGCCGGAGTGAATCTTCGCTCCCTCGCCGCTGTTCTGGCGACGGCCAGTCACTCCGGAACACCGGCACACGTTTCTGTCGTCCGCAGCATTCTGGCTGAGGCTTCCCTGACGGAGGACGCGCTCCAGTGTCCAGCGGACTACCCCAGCGACCCCGCTGCACGTGCCGAGGTTCTGCGCGAGGGGTTTGGTCCGTCCCCGGTGTACATGAACTGTTCGGGAAAGCACGCGGCCATGCTTCTTGCCTGTGTTCGCAACGGATGGTCAATTGACAACTATCTTGACCCGGAGCACCCCCTTCAGCTGCAGATCCTTGACACTGTTGAACGCTTCACCGGCGAGCGCCCCGTGGCGAGCGCGATTGATGGCTGCGGGGCACCGGTGCACGCGATGAGTTTGCGGGCACTCGCCCGCGGTATCGCTCGTGTGCGCACGTCCTCCTCAACCTCCCCGTTTGCGCTGTACCGTAACGCCGGCCTCCTGGTTGACGCCGTCATGAGTAACGGGTGGGCGCTTGACGGAGTTGGCCGTGCCAACACCGTCGTCATCGATCGCCTTGGCGTGTTTGCCAAGCTGGGTGCGGAGGGCGTCATGGTCATGAGCGCTCCAGACGGAACGACGGTGGCGTTGAAGGTTCTGGACGGGCAGCTCCGCGGCGCGACGATCGCTGGTCTCACTCTGCTCGCTGGCTCCGGGGCCATTCCCGCCTCCGACATCGCGACCATCCGCGACGAGCTGGGGCTTGATGTGATGGGTG
>JBQELM010000052.1:0-9680 GCA_052103915.1 Mycetocola sp.
AGCACCCCGGAGACGCTCAGCGCCTCCTGCGTGATCGCGGTCATCTCGCTCAGCGACTCCTGCGTTCTGGTGGCAATCCGCGCCCTGACCCTGCCCACCCGACGCTGCACAAACACCAGCCCTGGCATCAGCACAACGGCCACAAGAGTCAGCTGCCAGTTGATCAGAATCATGGCGACAAAGGCAGCGATGACCGTGACGGTGTTCCCCAGAATGTTCTGCACGGAGTTGGTCAGAACCCCGGCAACACCACCAACGTCGTTCTGCAGGCGGGATTGAATAACACCGGTTTTGCTCCTTGTGAAAAAGCCAAGCTCCATCGACTGCAGTCGGTCAAAAAGCTGAACGCGCAGCTGCCCCATGACCCTGTTGCCGATTCCGGCCGTCAGGCGAGTCTGCGCAACGCTCAGCCCCGCCGACACAACAAACACGGCGATCATGATGCCGACGATGATCGCGAGCGCCCGCAGGTTCACGACACCATCCGCCGGGAACAGGCCAACGTCAAAGGCCTGCTCAACCAGGAGCGGCGGAACAACGCTCAGCGCCGCACCAACCAGCACCAGAACGACAACGGCGATCAGCCCCGAACGGTGCGGGGCAAACAGCGCGGAAATCCGTGACCCCAGGTTGGCGATGACCGGCGCGTCACCGTTGGCCTCGCGCTGGGCGTCCTCGTCACCGGATGAGACCCGGTTACGCGGCCCGCCGGGACCACGGGCGCCACCCATCGAGGCCAGCTCACCCATTCTGCTCATGGGCTCAGCCTATGCCTGCTCACCGACAGAACAAGACCCCGCGCACTCCCCCATACACGCCAGTGGCGAACGGTGTACCCGCACCGTTCGCCACTGCCCCCTCCCGCGTCCCCATCCCACGCCCGGCCCCACAGCCGGACGTCCCCCGCGCAAGTGCCCCGCGTGCTCCCGACCCGATCAGGAACACACCGGGACTTCCGCCGTCTAGGCGATCGCGTCGTCGTCGCGATCGTGGACGTGTGTGTCCCCCAGAGCGGGGAACAGCTTGAAGTCGGTCAACAGCTGACCGATCTCCGTCTTGTCAAAACGGTGAACCAGGTGCCGCTCAACAAAGCTGGGGCCGGGAATACCGACCGGCTCACCGTCACGAAGCACGGTGGTTGAGTGCAGCAGGAACCGCAGGTCGTAGGTTGAGTTGAAGACCTCGGGCACCCCGCGCTCCACCCCCAGCAGTTCATACGTCGATTCCATGGCCGTTCGTACCGAGTACTCGGTGGTGAAAATGCAGTCACGTGTGGTCTCGGCGAACTGGCCGAGGAACGCGAAGTTGACGCTGCCCTCCGGCACAACATCCGGGCGGTCACCCGCCTGACGCGGCATAAAGAAGGACGTCACGTACGGCATCATGACGGGGACCGTCTTGACACCGGTCGCAGCCAGCTCGGGGATCTGCTCAACGGGGACGCCCAGGTGGTACAGCCACTCCTGGGTGATCTCCTCGCCCGTGCAATCCTGCATGCTCTTTTTGACAAAGGCACCGGGGGTGTCAACAAAAAGACCGTAAATCCAGACCACAATCTCGGTTGGCTTCTGCGCCTTGAAGTGCGGCTGGCGGTTGACGGTCCAGCTCATCAGCCAGGGCGAGTCCCTGACCGTGACAATTCCACCGGTCACGACCTTGCCGGAGAACGGGTCGCGCTCGGCAATGCGCTCAATGTAGGCAGGAACCCGCTCGTCGAGTGTTGTCGCGGTTGCCGACTCCCACTTGGACTTGCTGATGTCACTACAGAACACCTCTGGGCGCCCAAAGGACTCGTGCTTGGCCGCGATCTTTCGCCACAGGTCCCAGGCCGGCGCCGGACCGGTGTTCAGGCGTGCAGCTGTTTTGTGGTCACCCTGGTCCGAGTTTTCGGTGAGTGAGCCGATCGTGATGAAAGCGAGGTCGTTGGCGGTGAGGTCAACGCCGCCAACGGCATCTCCCTGGACCCAGTCGATCCGGGTCGCCTGCTTGACTCCGCGCTCGAAGGAGAACTGAACGTCGGTGACCTTCGTGTTGTATTGGAAGGTGACCCCCTGCTCCAACAGCCAGGTCTGCATCGGAAGCACAAAAGATTCGTACTGGTTGTACTTGGTGAACTTCAACGCCGACATGTCGGGGAATCCACCAAGCTGGTGCACAAACCTGTGCAGATAAAGCTTCATTTCTAGCGCAGAATGCCACTCCTCAAATGCAAACATCGTGCGCCAGTACAGCCAGAAATTACTGTCGAGGAATTCCTTGCTGTAAACCTCATTGATTCGCTTATTTTCCATCTGCTCACGAGTAGCGAGGAACATCGAAACAATTTCTTTTTGCGCCGCTTCTGAGAGGTCAAACTTGAAGTTTGTTCCGGCGTCTTTGCCCTGCTTCTCCGTCACGCGACGCTTGGATGAGTTGGGGTCGTCGATGTTGAGCCAGTAGAACTCGTCAAGGACGCTCGCGTCGTCGATCTCCAGCGATGGGACGGATCGCAGCAGGTCCCACAGGCACTCCATGTGGTCCTCAAGTTCGCGTCCGCCGCGAATCACAAAGCCTTTTTCCGGATAAGCGATACCGTCAAGCGCGCCACCGGCGATGTTCAGCTCCTCCAGAATGGTGATGCGATCACCACTCATCTGCCCGTCACGGATGAGGAAGATCGCCGCCGCAAGACTGCCCAATCCCGCACCCACAAGCCAGGCGCTTTTTTCATCAACGCCCTGCGGTTTCCGCGGACGAGCAAAAGCTTCGTAATTACCACTGCTGTAATGCATAGTAGACCCGTTTCTCGTCGGCACAATGCGGAAAAGAACTCTACTTACTTATTACACACCGACGTAATAGAAGTCTATTCCGGTGCAATATTCATTCGGAGGATTGGCAAACTATTTCACCCCGTTATCACCCTGGCTCTCACCCGTGGCACCTCCTGAAAGAGGGACAGCAGTGGACGCATTAGGCTGTTCAGCCCGAGCCAGAGAGATAACCCCAACAACGGCAATGGCGCCGGCGATGATGAACGCAAAGACCGACCACAGTGGAGCGTTGCTGGCCTCCCTCAGGACAACAATTCCGAGCACAACGGCGACCGTCGGGTCAATAACCGTCAATCCGGCGACCACAACCTCTGGCTTGTTGTCCAGGTGGGCACGCTGCACAAAAACAACCGACAGTCCTCCGGCCACGCCGATTCCGACCAGGCTGATCAGGGTCAGGACGTCCGCCTCATCAAAGTGAAAGGCGCGGGCCTCAATAATTGCCTTCACCCTGAGGATCACGGTTTTACCCAGCGTCGCCACAAATGCCGAGTACACGCCACCCAGCAGCACCCAGACCAGTGGCGGTGTCCGACGCCCACGACCCGTCAGCTCAACGATGACCGTGACCGTGAGCAGTACGGCAAGCGTCGACAGCACGGCAATGAGTTGCCCGCTGGTGATGGGGTGCTGGGTGCTGACAATCGACGCGACCGTGACGAAGCCGCCCACGCCGATCACACAGAGCACGATAGAGCGAACAATCGCGGCCGATGGCCGAGTTTTTGAGGAAATGCTGGTCAGCACGACCGAGAAAACCAGGGCGGCAACGCCAATGGGCTGCACCACGATGAGCGGCGCGAAGGACAGGCTGCCCAGCTGAACGAGCATGGCCAAAATCAGCGCTCCGCCACCGGCCAGCCAGTACCGGTTGTGCAGCATCCGCGAGGTCGCGTCTTTGGGGCCGGTGGCGTGCTCCTGGGCCCGGTGCACGCCGCTGGACTGGAGAAGGTTGCCAACCGTCATGAAGGCAGCGGAGGCGAGCGCTAGCGCGATACCAAAAATCATGGGCGGTCATCCTCCTCTGTGGCGCCGGTCGCGTCACGCGGGGCGTCCGCGCCGGTGCCAGCGGGGGCCTCGGGGACGGCCGACGGGACCGACGCAGACGAGGCCACAGGCTGGGCGGGAGCGGACGGGGCGGCCGGCAGGCCAGACGCCTCCGACACGCGACGGTCACGATACGCGGAGGGAAGCACAACAAGCGAGGCGAAGAAGAAACAGAGCGCACCGATGAAGGTGCCCCAACTCGACAGGTTGCCGCTGATGGTTGCTCCACTCGGCAGGATGTACGCTCCCACGGCCGAGGCACCGAAGGCCACACAACCGACCCAGTTGATGGCAACCGACCACGCGGCGCTTGAGGACAGCCGCAGTTTGTTGCCCGCACGGTAAAACGCCATAAACGCAACGCAACCGCTGATGAGGAAGGCGACGGAGCCACCCGCATCCGGATTCCAGACGTAGTGCTCAACATCGTGCTGGCTTTTTGCCCTCAGCGCCGCCGTTGTGCTGACGTTAAAGAGAAGCGTCCCAAAGCTCTGGGTTGACGCGGTCAGCCACTCCGCTCTGACCATTCGGCCAGGAGGATACGGGACAGGCACAGAAATGGAACCACTCAGGAAGAGCTGAATGAGCCCGGCTGAGGTGAAGAACCACGCCCCAACAAAAAACATCAGGTTGGATGTGTGCGTGCCCATCATCGTGCTGAGCCCCGGCGCAGAGCCAAGCGCAAACAGGGCAGAGCCGATCATGAAGAGCCAGCACTGCCTCACCACCGTTGGCATGAGGAGCGGCCAGGGGCGCGGAGCCGCAACGGCAGTGGTGGCGGTGGCGGCGGCAGTCATCATTCACACCTCTTCTGAGAACGGACAAGTGGGGACGGACATAGGGGCGGGCGGGGTCCATGTTCCCCGCCCGCCCCTGTTCCTAGTGGTGGAAGTGCACGCCGCGGTCGGCCTCGCGCGGCAGCGGGTGCTCAAGCGCGTCGAGGAACGCAACATCAGCGCGAATGTCCGTCAGCAGCGACGAGGCCAGGTCCTTACTCAGACCCACCTTGACCACAATGCGCTGCAGTACCACGTCGCTCATGTTGTCGGCCATCGGGTATGCCGGGACAAGCCACCCCTTCATGCGTAGACGGTCAGCCAGATCGTAGAGATCCCAGTTGGCCGTGTGCCCGTCCTTCAGAACCCACGCAAACACGGGGATGGTGTCTCCGCGGCTGACCAGCTTGAAGGGACCAATCTTCTCAATCTCCGACGAGAGATAGGTCGCCACATCGATCGAGTTCTGCTGAACCTGACGGTAGCCCTCACGACCAAGACGAAGGAACTGGTAGTACTGCAAAAGAACCTGCGCGCCGGGCCGGGAGAAGTTGAGGGCGAGCGTTGGCATGTCGCCGCCGAGGTAGCTGACGTGGAAGATCAGGCTCTCCGGCATGACCGCGGTGTTGCGCCAGACGACCCAACCCACACCCGGGTAGACCAGACCGTACTTGTGCCCGGAGGTGCTGATCGAGTTCACCCGATCAATCGAGAAGTCCCAGGACAGGTCGGGCTGGCAGAACGGTGCAACCATGGCACCGGACGCACCGTCAACGTGGATCTTCACGTCCAGGCCGGTTGAGGCCTGGATCTCGTCGAGCTTGGCAGCGATGCCCGCAACGTCGTCATACAGACCGGTGAAGGTCTGACCGAGGATCGCCACAACACCGATGGTGTTTTCGTCGACGTAGCCCTCCAACTGATCGCCATCAAGGACAAGGTGGTCGGGGCTGACCGGAATGTACCTGGCCTCAACGTCCCAGTAGTTGCAGAACTTCTCCCACACAACCTGAACGGCGGCGGACATGATCAGGTTGGGCTTGTCGGTTGACTTGCCCTCAGCGCGGCGCTTCTCCTGCCAGAGCCGCTTGAGCGCCAGCCCGCCGAGCATGCAGGCCTCGGAGGAACCGATGGTTGATGTACCGATGGTGTCGGAGACGTCGGGGACGCTCCACAGCTCCGCGAGCATGCGCCAACAGCGGTCCTCGATCGCAGCCGTTCCCGGGTACTCGTCCTTGTCGATCATGTTCTTGTCTGCGGCCTCAAGGTACAACCGCTTGGCCTCGTCATCCATCCAGGTGGAAACGAAGGTTGCCAGGTTCAACCGCGAGTTGCCGTCGAGCATGGCCTCATCGTGGACGATCTGATACGCCGTCTCCGGCAGGCTGGGCTCGTCGGGAAGCGAGAACTTGTTAAAGACCGTCGCTTCTCCCGGGCGCACAAATACGGGGTTGACGTCAAGGGATGCGTTTGCATCCTCTGCCTGACGCGACGTGCTCACTCTTTTCACCATGAGGACTCTTTTCTCTCGTTTGTTGCGGGATTCGCGTTGATAAAGGACGGGTAGATGATGATCTGGAGAAGACGTTGAGCGATCGTGTTGGCCTGGTTCTCCGCCTGGAGTGGGCCGTCAGAATCGGTCCAATTGACGCTCATTGCGGATGGAGCCAATAAGCCGGATGGTTCAGGAGAATTCTGTGGTCACCGCACCCCAGAACAGCGCAAGAATAGGGCGCTGAAATGTGTTCCCGAATGGGGGCTTGTGTTGCCAATACCGACGCGAGACTATTCGCACCGCTCGCGCCCTTTTCATATCCGCTCACGTCACCCTCTCCGGTGCATGCACAGGCATCACACCTGCGGATGTGCGTAGTTTCCTCGACGCCAGGGGGCATAAAAGCCACACTAGAGCCGCTATCCCGCCACTGAGAGTGTCGCGAATTTTTTCACCTTTTCCATCACCCGCCCTTTCACCCGCCCTGCCGACTCGCCCCTCTCCCCCGCCCACCCACGACGGCATAAACACGCCGACACTGGCGCGGAAAAGGCGATGAAAAAAACAAAACCTGGCAAACGAGGCCGTCACGAGATACCGTGGTCTCACATCTCAGATATTGGTCTTTTGAATCATCGAGTTTTGCGCTTATCAACGCCTGCAATTTGAAATCTGTTCATTCTGTCTTGGCGTTATAGAGCCAGAGATTTGTGCGCATTCGATCGATCAAGATGTGAGGTCGAACTCCTACAACGCTGAACCACGTGCGCCAGCCTGAAGAGATCGGTGACAGATGACAGTGACAGTGACAGTTGAGAAGGATCCTGCTCTCCCCCTGCGCGATGCTGTCACAACGGGCGACCCGCAGCTCATCGCCCAGGTAGCAATGGACCACATCTGGCCACTGTTTAATCTCCGCTACGCGGAACTCACCGAGGCAATTGAGGCGATCCCTCGGACCGTTCTGGACGAGTTCCCTCTACTGAGCGTGCTCCACCGCGTTAACCCGATCCTGGCCCACCGGCGACGCCCACTCCGTCTACGCATCGACCCCGACGCGCTGCGAATCATGTCACCCGATGAGGTCGACATGATCACGCTCTCGCAGATGATCGCCACCTGCCACAATGGCGACGTCACGACCGCTCTCACCTTCGCCAAGCGCCTGTCCGACCGGATTACGCTCACCGGCACAGAACTCAGGCAGCGCCCCGACGGGCCACTGTGGTTTTTCCACGAGCAGATTGGCTCAACCCTGCTCGCCGCAGGCGACACCGGCCAGGCACTCGTTGAGCTCGGCACAGCCAATCAACTGGCGGTGATCGCCGAACGGGACGACATCGAACGCCTCACGCTTGGCCGGATGGCGCTGGCACACGCCAAGCGCGGGTCCTTTGACGAGGCGGAGCGGCTTCTCGCTGACCTGGCCCCGCTTCCACTCCCCGGTGCCCCGTACCGCGAGTCGAGTGAATCGTCGGAGCGCACGGCCGCCGCGCTGATGAGCGTTGAGCGGATGACGCCCGACGCTGACATCGACCTTGCCGACCTTGACCCTTTCGGTGGGTTCCAAACCACCTGGGCTTTTGCCCTCCTGGCCAGAACCAGGTATTTCCTTGCCACACAGCGCCCCGATGACGCGCTTGAGGCCGTCAACATGGCACGCGACGCCCACGCGGAGCAACGAGGCTCCCTCGCCGCCGACGTCATGAACTCCACAAGCATCGATGCGCTGTGGGCGCTCGGCGCCAGGAATCAGGCCAGAACCAGCGCCTATCACGCCCAGCGTCGTGGGTTCCTTGAGACCGGAGCCGCCATCCGATTGGGCATCGCCGACGAGAACTTCGACTTCGCCGACCAGCAGCTGCGTGTGCTTGACGAGCGGCAGCATCTTGCCCCGGCCCAGCACACCGAGCGGGTCCTCCTGAGCGCCTGGCTATCGATTGCCCGAACAGGCGCGGTAGACCCCGCAACGGCTCAGCAGGTGGCGCGCATTGTGCTCAGGGGCAACTCGCGCCGTGCACTGAGTCAGATCCCCCTGCCCGCGCTGACCGAGATTCTCTCCGGCCTCACCGAGGACACACGCGTGGAGTGCGCCGCCGCCCTGACCGGGCTCTCCCATGTTCTTGTCCAGTCCCGGCCACGCCTGACCAAGGGGGAGCGACGAGTACTGCACACCCTGCGCCGCCACCTCACAACGGCGGAGATCGCAGCGCACCTGCACGTCTCCCCCAACACGGTGAAGACGCAGCTGAGTTCGATCTACCGCAAGCTGGCCTGCGCAAACCGCTCAGAAGCAATCCAAGTGGCCACGAGCTTCCAGCTCATCTCTGCGGAGGACGGCGACGCCGCCTAACCGTCGCGGGACGGCAACGCCACCACAGCCTCACGGCTGGCAAAGCGATCGAGGGCTACAGATTCGCCTGCGCGTCACCGTGTGCGGCAGCACGGCGAGCCGCAATCCTTCTGGCCAAGACCTGAACCAGCCAGCTGCACAGCAGAGCAATCACCGTGGCAAAGAGAACAGCCTCAAGCCGGTACAGGCCAAGCCTGAACGCCGAATACTCTGTCGCCGTGGTCAACAGAATCGCCGGGGTCAGGAACAGCACAAAGAGCGCGTAGTTTCCGACCGTGATGTAGGCAACACACAGCACCATAAACACGATGGCAAAAATCAGCGGGACAGGCGCGGGCAGCAGCGCAACCAGGAGGGCAATAATCACTCCGGCAACGGATCCAAGGACACGAAGCATACCCCGTGATGTGCGCTGATCGGCACCAACCGAGACGATGACGCTGAACGAGAGCAGCGTCCACGCCACGTAGGGAAAATCAAGGAGTTCGGCGACAAACACGATGATGACCGCACCCAGCGCCGTCACGGCTCCGTAGCTGACCCGATCGGCCATCGGCAGCGGGGTCACCGTGTGTTTATCCCGCTTTTGCGCGAGCACGGAAAACGTCACGATGACAAGCGCACCGATGATGGAGCCAAGCACCACCTGCCACACCTGCGCACCGGCAACGGACAGCGACGCAAAGGCGAGCAGGTTCACCGGGGAACGGTTGAGCAGCGCAGACTCCCCCACCGTCACAAAGCCCTGGGCGACCGACACCACAACAAGCGCAACCAGCGTGACACCGAGTCCAAGGCCCCCCACAACGTAGCCGAGAAGAGCAACCGCAACCGACCAGGCAATAGAGGTCAGCCGAATCCGCCAGCTGTGCGTTCGCACAACAGAGAGCAAAAAGAGCATCGTCAGATAACCGGCCGTCGCCGTGTTTGGGCCGATCAGGAACTGGCTTGTTCCCAGAACAAGAGCGGCGACCGCAACCAGAGCGCAGGCAAAAAGAAGCTGGCGGGGGGTGAGGCGGGCACTCGCCGGAAGCGACACATTCATGGGGGTCCTCTGCGTCAGGGTGATGCTGCTGTATCGACACAGTCAGCAACACAGGTCTCCAGATGCACAACGGGTGCCCCGTCACGGGGCACCCGCTGTCACACCGGTGCTACTTCTTTTTACCAACCATCTGCTGCACAAGGTTCTTGAT
>JBQELM010000053.1:0-9621 GCA_052103915.1 Mycetocola sp.
AGAATCGTGTGCGGTGCTGCGTCATCACACGAGATCATTGAAGTGATCAGTTCTTATGCTTTTATGCCCAGGAAGATTGTGCAATGGCTAGGCGCAAATGGTGGATAACTTCATCGCGAGCAGTGGCCAGGCCCGATGCGTCGGCGTTATGGCCACCACCATCTCCGTCGGTGGTGGCCCCTAGACTGGTGCCGATATGTCGAGCTCTTCAGATGCACATTCCGGGGAACAGCACCCGAGCAGCACCCCCATCATCCGTGACGACCTCCGTGCGGGTGCTCCGATCGATGCGGCTGTGAACACAGGCCACACGGCGGGATCTCAGGAGGGGGCCAACCCGCTCCTTGACGGCTTGAACCCGCAACAGCACGAGGCTGTGGTTTCACGCGGTCAGGCGCTGTTGATCGTGGCCGGTGCGGGATCGGGGAAGACCCGCGTTCTCACCCACCGCATCGCGAGTCTCATTCAGGGCCGTGAAGCCTGGCCAAGCCAGATCCTGGCGATCACCTTCACCAACAAAGCGGCCGCAGAAATGCGTGAGCGAGTCGAGTCTCTGCTCGGTTCGCGGTCGGAAGGAATGTGGATTTCAACCTTCCACTCTGCCTGTGTCCGGATCCTCCGGCGCGAGGCGGAGAAGTTCGGTTTTGCCTCGGGGTTCACGATTTACGATTCCGCTGACAGCCGGGTGGTCCTGAAACGGATCATCAAGTCGCTTGATGCCGACGTACTTGGTTTCACTCCGGCGAACGCATCGTCGCGAATCTCCACGCTGAAAAACGAGTTGGCCGACGCCGAGAGCTTTGCCAGGACAGCAAACTTCAACGACCCCAATGAGGCGGCGTTTGTTGAGATCTTCCGGCAGTACCAGCGCACGCTTCGCGCGGCAAATGCCTTTGACTTTGACGACCTGATCTCGCAGACAGTGTTCCTGTTCCGGGCGTTCCCTGACGTCGCGGATGTATACCGGCGCCGATTCCGGCACGTCCTTGTTGACGAGTACCAGGACACCAATCATGCACAGTACGCGCTGATCAGAGAGCTGGTGCGTCCGCCTGAACCAGAGGCTGATGCTCTGACCGGTTTGGTCCGCCCCGGCGACGAGGGAGCGTCCCTCACCGTTGTGGGTGATTCAGACCAGTCGATTTACGCGTTCCGTGGCGCAGATATCCGTAACATCACCGAGTTTGAGCGCGACTTCCCCGGTGCCAAGGTCATCCTGCTTGAGCAGAACTACCGCTCAACCCAGAACATCCTGTCTGCGGCGAACGCTGTCATCAGCAACAACTTCGATCGTAAAGACAAAAAACTGTGGACCGCCGACGGCGACGGCGACAAGATCATCGGATACACCGGCTACTCCGGGCACGATGAGGCGCAGTTTGTCGCCGATGAGATTGACCGGCTGCACAGGGACGGCCTGGAGTACGGCCAGGTTGCGGTGTTCTATCGGACAAACGCTCAGACCCGGGCGTTGGAAGAGATCTTCATCCGCCAGGCCATCCCGTATCGGATTATGGGCGGAACAAAGTTCTATGAGCGCGCGGAGATCAAGGACGCCATGGCGTATCTGACCTCCGTGGCCAACCCCAGCGACGAGCTCGCTCTTCGACGGATTCTCAACACCCCCAAGCGCGGGATCGGTCCGGCAACGGAGACCGGGCTCAGCCGCTTTGCTGAGGACAACCAGATCACCTTCCGCGAGGCCATGCGTCGTGCGGCTGAGCTGGGCCTTGGCCCCAAGGTCACCTCCGCGATCCGAGCACTTTCTGCGCTGCTTGATGAGGCAGCCCAGATGCTGGCGGAGGGCAAGGTCTCCGAGGTTCTCCAGCACCTGATGAGTGGGAGTGCGCTGATCTCAACCCTGCGCACCAGTCGTGACCCGCAGGACGAGGCGCGGGCAGAGAACGTTGAAGAGCTCATCGCCGTGGTGAAGGAGTACCAAAAGAACAACCCGGACTCGGGACTGATCGACTTCCTGACGGAGACGGCACTGGTTGCCGCCGCGGACGACCTCGACGACGCAAGCGGAACGGTGTCGCTGATGACCCTGCACACCGCTAAGGGGCTTGAGTACAACACCGTGTTCCTGACCGGTGTTGAAGAGGACCTGCTCCCGCACCGGATGAGCGCAAACGAGCCGGGTGGTCCTGCCGAGGAGCGTCGACTGTTCTACGTTGGCATCACCCGCGCGCGCAAGCGGCTGTTCATCTCGCTTGCGATGACCAGGGCGCAGTTTGGTGAGACGGCGGTGGCGATGCCGAGCCGATACCTGCAGGAGATCCCGCCGGAGCTCATCGAGTGGCGGCAGTCTCCGGGAATGGCGACGTCGCGGGGCGGGACCCAGCCACGCGCGCTCAACGCGCAGCGGTCAGGGTTTGGTTCTTCCGGTTCTCTGGCCTCCCGCCCGCTGACGGAGAAACGCGATTGGCCCAACCGCGTCACCAACCAGGTCAGAGACAACGGTGACCTTGAGCTTGATGCCGGTGACAGGATTGAGCACACCGACTTTGGGCAGGGCAGGGTTGTTCAGGTGACCGGTGTAGGAGCCAAACGGATTGCCCACGTTCAGTTTGATGAGGCCGGGGCCAAAAAGCTTTTGATCAAGATCGCACCAATCACCAAACTGTGACCCCGGGCTCACCGGCCCTGAATACTCATCGTGACGGCCGGACAGGCCATCAACCAACGGAGCACATCATGAGCGACAACGTCCAGCCAGAGTCCCCGGCAACGCAGCCCGTGCAGCCGACCCACGAGGCAGCGCTAGAGATCAGCGGCCTGGCCAAGAGGTTTGGCGACAAGATTGCCGTCAACGGCGTCAGCCTGACCATCCCATCCGGATCGTTTTATGGTTTGGTCGGCCCCAATGGCGCGGGTAAAACAACAACGCTTTCCATGGCGACCGGTCTGCTCCGGCCCGATCACGGTCGTGTCACGGTGCACGGGGTTGATGTCTGGGAGCACCCGGTTGAGGCCAAACGTCAGATCGGTGTTCTCGGTGACGGGATCCGGCTCTTTGACCGCCTGACCGGTCGTCAGCTTGTGACGTACACCGGCACGCTGTCCGGCCTTGACCGTGGGGTTGTTGCGGAGCGGACCAACGAGCTTCTTGCTCTGCTTGATCTCAGTGCTGACGCGGGAACGCTGGTCACCGACTACTCGGCCGGTATGACAAAAAAGATTGCTCTGGCCTGTGCCCTGATCCACGCGCCGCGCGTGCTTGTGCTTGACGAGCCGTTTGAGTCGGTTGATCCGGTGTCGGCCGCCAACATCAGGGACATCCTGACCGGTTATGTCCGGGGCGGTGGAACGGTGATCGTGTCGAGCCACTCGATGGACCTTGTGCAGCGGATGTGCGATCACGTGGCTGTGATTGCTGCTGGCCGTGTTCTTGCGGCTGGGACAACCGACGAGGTCCGTCAGGGCCGCTCGCTTGAGGACCGCTTTGTTGAGCTTGTTGGCGGCCGTCACAGTGAGGAGGGGCCGGCATGGTTGCGGAACTCCTAAAACTCCGGT
The DNA here is from genome assembly GCA_052103915.1 of Mycetocola sp. GTDB lineage: Bacteria > Actinomycetota > Actinomycetes > Actinomycetales > Microbacteriaceae > Mycetocola_B. The sequence goes on from JBQELM010000053.1 coordinate 3,517, forward strand.
TCCGCGTCCTCGGAAACACGCTCCGGACGCACCCGTGGCAACTCATCGGTGTTGTTGTCGGCGGCCTGTACGCGCTGGGAATCCTTGCCGTTGCCGTTTTTGGACTTGTGGCTATGCGGGTGACCGCCGGACAGATTGACCCGGAGCTGCGGGCGCAGATTCTGGTCCTCGCCGGGAGCGTTGTGGTGCTCGGCTGGGCGATCGGTCCGTTCCTGCGGGCTGGCGGAGACGATGTGCTTGACGCGTCTCGTTTTGCCCATATGCCGATTGCGCTTCCTCAATTGCTTCGGGCGTCGTTTGTTGCGACGCTGCTCGGTATCCCCGGCATTGTCACGGTTGTGGCGTCACTGAGCACGGTCATTCCGTGGACGGTGTCTATCTCCGCGTCGCTGGCAGCCCTGTGCGGTGCGGCTCTGGCTGTTGTTATCTGCGTCCTGGCCTCGCGTGTGACGGCGAGCCTGGCCAACCGGCTGGCCAAGGGGCGGAGATTCCGTGAGGTCCTCAGCCTGCTGATTCTGATCCCCGTGATCCTGCTGGCGCCGCTGCTCAACCTGATCGGTGCAGCGGGATCAACAATCGCGAGCATTCCCGGGATGCTTGCCCCTGTTCTCTCCTGGACGCCGTTGGGTGCGGCCTGGATGATTCCGGCCGATGTCCTTGCTGGTGACTGGGGCCTCGCCGCCCTGCGTGTCTTGATTTCACTCGCGTCCATTGCCGCGCTTGCCCTGCTCTGGTACGGCATCACGGTGTCATCGCTTGGACGTCCGGCTGCGGCTGCGGTGAAGCGCCGAACCGGTGCCGGAGCCGGTCTCTTTGACGTCTTCCCTGCGACACCGTCCGGTGCGATTGCGGCACGGTCACTGATCTACTGGTTCCGCGACCCGCGATACTCGCGCCAATTGGTGTCGGTTATTGTCCTGCCGTTGGTGTTCATCCTGCTTGGCGCTTTCAGCCCGAGCGGTTTCATGACAACAATTGCCGGTCCTGCCGCCGCCATGATGCTTGCAATCACGATCTACACCGATGTGTCCTATGACGGCTCGGCCTACGCCACCCACCTGGTGCGTTCTATCCGCGGGCGGGACGACCGCTGGGGGCGTGCGGGCGCAGCACTCATCCTTGGGTTCCCGATCGCGACGGTTGCGACGACAGCCTCCGTCCTTGTTGATGGCGCCCCTGAACAGTTCTGGCCGCTTCTGACGATCTCGTTCATGCTGCTCTGCGGTGGTGTTGGTCTGGCGAGCATCAGCTCCGCCGCGGTTGTGATGCCCGTGCAGAAGACAACGGACAACCCGTTCTCCACCCCACCGGGTTCCGGCGGAATCAGCCTGTTGTTGTCTCTGCTGATGTTCGTTGGTCTTGCGGTGGTGTCGGCACCGGTTGTTGTGACGGGAATTATTGCCATCACCACCGGGTCCTCCGGCGCGCTGATCGCCGCCGTGGTCTGCACGGTTGTCCTTGCACCGGCGGTTCTGATCGCTGGTGTCCTGATCGGCGGCCGTGTCCTTGACCGGCGCGGTCCGGAGCTTTTGGCTCAGCTGCGTGCCATGAACGCCTAGCGGCGGAGGAGGCTCAGCGGTTATCGAGCGCCGAGCGCCAGTTTTGTTCCCATCCCGATGAGGACAACGCCGGTGACCCGGTCGGTGATGCGCAGCGCTCGGGGGCTCTGCAGCCAGCGGCGTGCCAGCTGTGTCCCGGCGATGAGTGCTCCCGCCCAGATGAGGGTCAGGGCCGCGTGCACGAGTGCGAGGAGGACGCCCATGACCAGTGGTGATGCCCCGGCTGGAACGAATTGCGGAATTGTCGCAATGTAGAACACACCAATCTTGGGGTTGAGCAGGTTGGTGGTGAATCCGGTGAGCGCTGAGCGCCACAGGGATTCTTCTGCGTGGGCAGCGGGCTGTTCGGCCGCGACCCCCGTTTTCCGCCAGCTTCTCCAGAGCAGACTGGCGCCAAGATAAACCATGTATCCGGCTCCGGCGATCGTGAGGATCCGATAGGCCGTGGTCGAGGCGGCGAGGAGGGCTGACGCTCCAACCGCTGCGGCGATGCCCCACGCCAGCGTCCCGGCGTTGATGCCGAGCGTTGTTGCGAGCCCTCCCCGCCAGCCCCTGCTGATGGAGGATCGCAGGATGAGCGCTGTGTCGAGACCGGGAACAAGGGTGAGGACGGCGGCAACAACGGCGAAACCGAGCAGGGCGGTCGTGAGTGTCATGAGGCCAGAGTAGATGGGCTCTGTGCTGTTTCAGAATTGGCGAGGTATCGGCGCAGTTGTGCCAGCGTGATCCGTTGGGGGAGGGATCGGACGCCGAGGGGCAACCGGGGCCAGATGACGCGCGCAGCTCCGGCGAGGAGGCGGACCGTCCTTGATCCTCGTGCACTGAGCGGCAGGTCAAATGCACGCCGTAGATCGGGGGTGAGCATGGCTGCGGTCACGACCCGGACGAGTGGCATGAGCGGGCGGAGGACCAGCGGTCGGGAGGGGTGGAGCAGGTCGGCGGCCACCGCGGCGGCCTGTGGTGTGACAGTGAGTTCGGCAACAGCGTTGTCCCAGTAGGTCGCGAATGCCGCCCGGTCGATGGGCCAGAGCTCATCTGGCATCCCCAGCGCGGTGCCGAGTCGCGCATAGCCTCGGTACACGGCGTCGGCGTCCGCGCTACTGAGCGGTCCGAACACGCGCCGGTGCACTCGATCCGCTGCGTGGTACAGGGTCGCCACAACCCAGAGCTGGAGTTCGGGGTCGTTGGCGCTGTATCCGGGTGCGCCGGGCGTGGTGTCACGGCGGACCCGGGCATGGGCGCGGGTTACAAGCGCAGCGGTTGCATCCATCAGGGCGGTATCGCCGGAGCTCTGGGCGTACACAAAGCCGAGGGTGCCGCGCAGTCGTTTGAGCGGGTCGGACACAAAATCGCTGTGCTCGGCAACCCCGGCGCCGACGAGCGGGTGGGCAATCTGCATCAGAATCGCGTGCGCTCCGCCGGTCAGCAGAATTCCCTCGCGTGAGACTCGGGAAAAGGGGTCCATGGCTGCCATCGTAGGAGTTGGTCCTCCACAGGACGGTGAATCCCGCACAGTGAGAGCGATCTGGTCGATGCCGCGCGGTCGCGGACGGTAGAGTCGGAGGCGGTACTTTTCTCGACGGCGAGCAACAGGCGCTGTCGGGATCGTCGTGAACACAATCATCAAGACGTGGTGAGGAACCCAACGTGGATCTATACGAATATCAGGCGCGTGACCTGTTCGAGAAGTACGGTGTCCCGGTTCTCCCGGGCATCGTCGCGGAGACTCCGGCAGAGGTCCGTCAGGCGGCCGAGCAGCTGGGCGGCGTTGTTGTCGTCAAGGCTCAGGTCAAGACCGGCGGACGCGGTAAGGCTGGCGGTGTGAAGGTTGCCAAGAACCCGGATGAGGCCGAGGCCGCCGCAGAGGCCATTCTTGGTCTTGACATCAAGGGCCACGTTGTTAAGCGTGTCATGGTCGCCGGGGGCGCTCGCATTGCCCGCGAGTTCTACTTCTCTGTCTTGCTTGACCGCGCCAACCGCAGCTACCTCTCACTCAGCAGCGTTGAGGGCGGTATGGAGATTGAGCAGCTGGCGGTTGAAAAACCTGAGGCACTGGCTCGCATTGCCGTTGACCCGCTGAAGGGCATCACCCTGGCAGAGGCAGAGAAGATCGCCCGCGCCGCTGGTTTCCCTGAGGACCTGATCAGCCGGGTCGCCCCGGTGTTCGTGACCCTGTACGAGGTTTACCGCGGTGAGGACGCCACGCTGGTAGAGGTCAACCCGCTGGTGCTGACAGAGGAGGGCGACATCATCGCCCTGGACGGCAAGGTCTCGCTGGACGAGAATGCCGGATTCCGCCACCCCGAGCACGCCACTCTTGAAGACAAGGACGCGGCTGATCCTCTGGAAGCAAAGGCCGCGGCGAATGACCTCAATTACGTCAAGCTCGACGGCCAGGTCGGGATCATCGGTAACGGTGCGGGACTGGTCATGTCAACGCTTGATGTTGTTGCCTACGCTGGCGAAAAGCACAGCGGAGTAAAGCCAGCCAACTTCCTTGATATCGGTGGTGGGGCCTCAGCAGAGGTCATGGCCAACGGGCTTGACGTCATTCTTGGTGACGAGCAGGTGAAGAGCGTTTTTGTGAACGTTTTTGGTGGCATCACCGCGTGTGACGCGGTTGCGAACGGAATCGTGAAAGCCCTTGAGATCCTGGGCGACAGCGCAACCAAGCCGCTTGTTGTTCGGTTGGATGGCAACAAGGTGGCCGAGGGGCGTGCGATCCTCGCCGAGGCCAACCACCCCCTGATCACGCTCGCCCAGACAATGGACGAGGGTGCCGACAAGGCCGCCGAGCTGGCTGCCCGCTAAGCGACGATTCGAAGACACAGAGGACTACGAAGAATGTCTATCTTCCTAAACAAGGATTCCAAGGTCATCGTTCAGGGCATCACCGGCGGCGAGGGCACCAAGCACACCGCGCTCATGCTGAAGGCTGGCACCAACATTGTGGGTGGGGTGAACGCTCGCAAGGCGGGCACAACGGTCAGCCATGACGGCGGCGTTGAGCTTCCCGTTTTTGCCACCGTTGCTGAGGCCATTGCAGCGACCGGCGCCGATGTTTCTATCGCCTTTGTCCCGCCTGCATTCACCAAGGACGCGGTCATTGAGGCAATTGATGCCGAGATTCCGCTGCTTGTCATCATCACCGAGGGCGTGCCTGTTGGTGACTCTGCCGAGTTCTGGGCGTATGCAGAGGCCAAGGGCAACAAGACGCGCATCATCGGTCCCAACTGCCCCGGTATCATCACGCCAGGAGAGTCCCTGGTCGGCATCACCCCCGCAAACATCACCGGATCCGGACCGATCGGTCTGGTCTCCAAGTCTGGAACGCTCACGTACCAGATGATGTTTGAGCTGCGTGAGATCGGCTTCTCTACAGCAATTGGTATCGGCGGAGACCCCATCATCGGCACCACCCACATCGATGCTCTTGCGGCGTTCGAGGCTGACCCCGACACCAAGGCGATTGTGATGATTGGTGAGATCGGTGGCGACGCTGAGGAGCGGGCGGCCGACTTCATCAAGGCCAACGTCACGAAGCCGGTTGTGGGTTATGTTGCTGGATTCACCGCGCCGGAGGGGAAGACCATGGGTCACGCCGGCGCAATTGTCTCCGGTTCCGCTGGTACCGCTCAGGCCAAGAAGGAGGCCCTTGAGGCTGCCGGCGTCAAGGTCGGTAAGACGCCGAGCGAAACAGCTGACCTGATGCGTGAGGTCATTGCCGGTCTCTAAGTAATCGAAGGCATCTGATCCACGCGGCCGCAGTGTCGTACGGATATCGGTTCCTGTGTGGGCCCGTCCTCTGTTGAGGGCGGGCCCACACGACTTCTGTCTGTGGTTGCGCTGCCGGCTTCGCTCCCTGTTCACAATTTCTCCGAGACATTCTTCATCATGCTTGACTGCGTGATGGGGGCTATCTAGTCCCAAAATGTCCAAAAATAATCAGGGGGAATCATGAAGCAGCGGAAGATTCTGTTGTCGTTTGCCGTGGGAGTTCTGGCCCTGGCGGGGTGTTCGGCGCAGGGATCGCAGACAGCTGGGGACCCGTCCGACGGTGCAACACCATCGTCTTCACCATCAACGGTCGACGTGTCGCCGATTGGTTTGACCGAGCAGGAGCAACAGAACGCGGCGCTGGTGACGAACTTCTTCACGCAGGTTTTTGTTGACGGTGAGTACCGGCAGGCCGCTGACCGGTTCCTCAGTGAGGACTACATTCAACACAGTCCAGAGGTTGCGGGCGGTGCCGAGGGCTTCATTTCTGGCATGGGTGGCTTTCTTGATGCAACGCCGGAGCTCTCGGTGTCGGTCAAGCGGGTGCTCGCCGAGGGGGACCTGGTGTTGGTGCACTCCCACATGGTGAATGCTCCGGGGGAGCAGGGGAGCGCCGTGATGGATATTTTCCGTGTGGAGGATGACGTTATTGCCGAGCACTGGGACGCTGTTCAGGCCGTGCCCGCTGAGAGCGCCAACGGTCACACGATGTTTGACGGGACCACCACTGTCGAGGAGCGGTCGGAGTCCGAGCAGGATGCAAACACGG
>JBQELM010000054.1:0-9583 GCA_052103915.1 Mycetocola sp.
CCCGTACACCTTCACCTTCCTGACCCTGCTGCTCTCCATCCAGGCCTCGTTCTCGTCCCCCCTGATCCTGCTGGCTCAAACCCGCCAGGTGGAGCGCGACCGGGTGCAAAACGAGCAGGACCGCATCAGGGCTGAGCGCAACGTTGCTGACACCGAATACATCGCGCGTGAGCTTGTTGACGTGAGGCTCAGCTCGGCCGAGCTCCTGAAGGAAGTCCAGCGACTGCGCAAGCAGGTGAGCGAGTTGAGCGATCGCTTGCAGTCGACGGACAACACTCCGACGCAGAACAGCTGAGCAGCGGAGCGGACAACGCTTCCGCCCGGATACACCGGCGCTCGGGGAGCGCTGCGCGAGTCATCAACTGAGGTGCCTCTGCCTCGTCGTCTGCCCGGGGAGCGGTCCACCAGCATTGACAGTGACACCCGCAATCGGCCTAACCTGAGCTGACACGCACGCTCAACACCGGGGGCGACCGCTCCGGCCATCAGTTTCACTCGCGCCCCGGGGCACAGCCAATCACGATGGAGGTCACGGATGCCGCGCACCGGTCGTGCCACTGACCGCCCGCTGATCCTCAAACAGCACCACCACCGGACGATACGCAGGCGGTGCTCCATTCCGGTCATCGTCGTGGCCCTATGCCTTGGTCTCAGCTCCTGCGCTGCCCCACCACCCGCCACCACTGACGTTCACTTCGCGCACGTGTCGGGTTCCGTGACCGTCGGCCCAGAAGACGAAGCCTCAATCAATCTGGTCGTGGCCGCCGCAACCAACGCCCCCATCTGGTCGGGCATTTCTGAGCTGATTGTCGTCAATGATACCGACGGCGGTGATCTCGTTTACGGCGCGGGAACTGTCCCATTTGAACCGGGGACCACGATGAACGGAACACGCGTTGGTTCCATCACCGTCACCGTTCCCTCCGACATCAGCGCCTTCTCCCTCCGCACTGTGCGCATCACGATCGAGGGCGAAACCACGGCACGGTCCTACCCCGTTGGGGAGTGGACCCTCAGCAGAGACTCCCGGGACCAACAGGCCGTGACCCCACGGGGAGACTATCCAGCAAGCCTGTCGGAATGTGGCCCGATCAGCGTTGACGTTGCCGGAGCGGGAAACGCCACCGTCCAGGTGGATGAGGTCACAATCGACACTCCGGGGGTCAGCGTTGACTCCGTGTCCTCCACCCCGCACCCGTCCGGCGGGGCGAGCGTGACATTCAGCCCCGTCTGCGACACCCGAGCCGATCTGTACACCTTCACCCCGCGCCTGAGCGGAAACATCAACGGTGAAGCGTATGCGGTGAATCTTCCACCGATTCTTGCTGGCTATCTTGATCTGTCGGACAGCGACGTTGAGCGGATCATGCAGCGATAACGGAGGCGACCCCCGGTTCCCCTAGGACACGATGTGCATCGCGCGGGCAGCGTCAACAACCGATCCACTCAGTGAGGGGTACACCGTGAACGCACTCGCCACCTGGTCAACCGTGAGCCGGTGCTCAACGGCCAGAGCGAGGGGGAAGATCAGCTCGGACGCGCGTGGCGCGACAATGACACCACCGATGACGGTTCCAGAGCCGGAGCGGGCAAACAGCTTCACAAAACCGTCCTTGATCCCGATCATCTTCGCTCGCGGGTTGGACGCCAGCGGGATCTTGTGGACCTCACCCTGGATGATGCCGTCCTCAATCTGCTTCTGGGTCCAGCCGACCGTCGCGATCTCCGGCTGGGTGAAAATGTTGGCAGCCACATTGCGCAGCTCGATCGGGTGAACCGCGTCACCCATGGCGTGCATCATCGCCGTCCTGCCCTGCATTGACGCAATCGACGCGAGCGGCATCGAGGTGGTGCAGTCACCGGCGGCATAGATGTGTGGAACGCTCGTTCGCGCCACCCGGTTCACCCGGATGTGCCCCGACTCGGTCAGCTGCACACCGGCCTCAGCCAGGCCGAGATCATCAGTGTTGGGGATGGAGCCAACAGCCATCAGACAGTGACTGCCCTCAACGGTTCGACCATCGGTCAGCGTCGCGACAACGCCGTTTTCTGTGCGGACAACACTCTCGGCGCGGGAGCGGTTCAGAACCGTCATGCCGTTGCGCTTAAAGACCCGCTCGATGACCTCTGCCGCGTCGGCGTCCTCGCCGGGCAGAACCTGATCACGGCTCGAAATCAGCGTCACCCTCGTCCCGAGCGCGGTATAGGCGGAGGCGAACTCCGCGCCCGTGACACCGGAGCCCACAACGATGAGGTGCTCAGGGATGGCCTGCAGGTCATACAGCTGCGTCCAGGTGAGAATGCGTTCACCGTCGGGCTGTGCGCTCTCCAGACGGCGCGGGCTTGCCCCGACCGCAACAACAATGGTGTCGGCCTCAAGCTCGTCAAAATCTGTTCCGTTGCGACCGGTTGACACCACCACTCGGCGGTCACCGTCCAAGCGTCCCTGGCCGTTCACGATGCGAACACCTGCCCGCACCAGGGCGGTGCGCATGTCCTCCGACTGCTGACGGGCCAGGCCAAGCAGGCGCTTGTTCACCGCCGCCAGGTTGACGGCCGTCTCCACCCGCAGCGGCCGACCGGAATCGGTGCGGCTGAAGAACTGCACGCCCAGACCACTGGCCTCGCCCAGAGCACTCGCCGCCTCGGCCGTAGCGATCAGGGACTTGGACGGAACCACGTCCGTCATCACGGCAGCACCGCCCACCCCTCCGCGCTCAACGAGCGTGACGTCAGCACCCAGCTGAGCTCCGGCCAGTGCCGCCTCGTATCCGCCGGGGCCGCCGCCGACGACAACCACACGCTGGATCCGTTCAAACTCATTCGCCATACCCCCATTCTTGTCGGCTCACCCAGACGGGCCAAATGCGCTGGGCGGCGTGGGGGCAACAGCCCGGGGCCTCCGCGCCCAGCCGGGCAGCGTCACCCGTGCAACGGCTCCGCGGAGCGGGCCGTGCTCCCGTTTGCGCTCATCGGCGCAGGAACAAAACGGGCCGCCCCTCATCCCCCTCCGCGGATACAGTTGATCCATGGCTCACACAGCACAGAACCCCTTGGATGACCCGTCGGCAGTGCCGTCCCAGATCGCCGCTCAGGCTGCCGCTGACATTGCAGCAGCCACCGGCGTTGAGCGTCACGACATTGCTCTGACCCTCGGCAGCGGTTGGGGGAAGGCGGCTGATCTCATTGGCGAGACAACAGCGACCATCCCCGCGCAGGAGATCACCGGATTCTCACGCCCCGCTCTGGCCGGTCACACCGGAACAATCCGCTCCGTCCTGCTGCCCAGCGGCAAGCGTGCCCTGGTGATCGGTGCCCGCACCCACTACTACGAGGGCCACGGCGTGCGCCGTGTGGTGCACAGTGTGCGGACCGCTGCGGCAACCGGGGCAACAACGATGATCCTGACCAACGGTGCCGGTGGCATCAAGGAGCACTGGCGTCCGGGAACCCCCGTCCTGATCAGCGATCACCTCAACCTCACCGCCGACTCTCCGCTTGAGGGCGCAACCTTTGTTGACCTGACCGACCTGTACTCCGCCCGCCTGCGCGAGCTGGCGCACAGCATCGACCCGAGCCTGGACGAGGGCGTCTACACCCAGTTCCGCGGCCCCCATTACGAAACCCCCGCTGAGGTCCAGATGGCGAAGGCCATCGGCGGAGACATTGTGGGAATGTCCACGGCACTTGAGGCGATTGCGGCGAGGGAGGCCGGCATGGAGATCCTCGGTATGTCGCTCATCACCAACCTGGCGGCGGGAATCCAGAGCACGCCACTGTCGCACCAGGAGGTCATTGAGGCAGGTCAGGCTGCGGAGGCCAGCATCAGCGCCCTTCTGGCGAAGATCGTTGGTGCGCTGTGAGCGTGATCGTCGCCGCTCAGAAGTGGGTGGCGCAGGACCCGGACGAGCAGACCAGGGGCGAGCTCACCACGCTCATCACCGCTGCAGAGTCGGGTGATAAGACCGCGCTGGCTGAGCTCACCGCCCGGTTCTCGACTCGTCTTGCCTTTGGCACGGCCGGGCTCCGTGGCCCGGTGCAGGCGGGCCCAACGGGCATGAACCGCGTGCTCGTCTCACAGGCCGCAGCGGGACTGGCCCACTACCTGGCTGACAGGGCAACGCCGGGACAGACGCCGTCGGTTGTCATCGGCTACGACGGCCGAACCAACTCAGAGGTGTTTGCCCGCGATACGGCTGAGATTGTGGCCGGTGCAGGACTCCGAGCGATTCTGCTCCCCCGGCTGCTCCCCACCCCGGTCCTGGCCTTTGCCGTCCGCGAGCTGAACGCGTCGGCCGGTGTGATGGTGACCGCCAGCCACAACCCGCCGCAGGACAACGGCTACAAGGTCTACCTGGGCGGTCAGGACGAGGGGTCACAGATTGTGCCCCCCGCGGACTCGGAGATTGCCGCGGCGATCACCGCGGTCGCAGAGAACTCGCTGGTGACCGAGTTGCCGCGTTCAACGGTGTACGAGCTCGCCGGTGAATCGGTCATCAACTCCTACATCGCCCACACCGCCGCCATTGCCGGTCCCGTGTCAGAGCGGCGTGACCTGTCCATCGTCTACACCGCCATGCACGGTGTGGGCTGGGAGACGTTCACCGCAACGGCAACGGCCGCCGGCTTCACCACCGTCCACCCGGTGGCCGAGCAGCGCGACCCCGACAAGGCCTTCCCCACCGTCGCCTTCCCCAACCCGGAGGAGGCTGGTGCACTCGACCTAGCGCTGCGCGACGCCGAGGCCATCGGTGCCGACCTGATCATCGCCAACGACCCCGACGCCGACCGTGTCTCCGTGGCGATCCCCGACGCCTCCGCTGCGCACGGCTTCCGTCAGCTCAGCGGAAACGAGGTGGGCTGGCTGCTCGGCTGGCAGGCCGCGCAGAACGCGTCGGCAGCGGGACAGGGTGGGGCACTCGCGGCCTCGATTGTGTCGTCGCCTGCGCTCGGTGAGGTGGCCGCGGCCCACGGGCTTGACTTTGTTGAGACCCTCACGGGATTCAAGTGGGTCTCCCGCGTGCCCGGTTTGCTGTTTGGCTACGAGGAGGCGCTCGGTTACCTGGTGAACCCGGGGACGATCCGAGACAAGGACGGTATCTCGGCCGCCATCGCCTTCCTTGACCTGGCGGCACGTGCCGCCGCACAGGGCACAAGCGTCGCCGATCTGCTTGACCAGTTTGCCGACCGGTTTGGCCACTTCGCCAGCACGCAGCTGTCCGTCCGGGTTGAGGACCTGAGCATCATCGGTTCCGTCATGGCACAGCTGCGTGCCGTCCCGCCGACGGAGCTGGGCGGGCTGACCGTTGAGCGAATCGATGACCTCCTCACGCCTCTGGACGGCCCGAGCACGGACGCGCTCCGCTTTGTCCTTGAGGGTGGCTCCCGTGTGATGGCCAGGCCGAGCGGGACCGAACCGAAGCTCAAGTTCTACATCGACGTTCGGGTCCCTGACGCCGCAGCCGCGCCGCAGTTGCTGAGCGCCATCCGCGCCGATCTCAGCGCCATCGTTGAAACGGTTGCCCCCGGGGCCGTGTAGGGCCAGAGAAACACACTCGGGGCGGGCTTCGGTTGATCCGGACCCCGCCCCGCGGCATGTGTGGTCAGACCCGGGCATGCACGTGCGGTTTTAGATGTGAGCGCACGTGCGGTTGCAGACCTATGTGGACCTGCTACTGGCGAACTCACCCGCTCCGTGGAGGGCGGATGAACTCACCACCTGTGCATCCAGGTGATGAGGCCGTCAGCGATCCGGGTGCTCGGCCGGCAGAACCCGGAAAATGAGTTCGTCAGGACTGAGTCCCGCCTGACGTGCCGCGGCCTCGATATGCCGCACCGCCTCCGATGAGAGCCGCTGCTCGGCGTCAGTGGCAGCCTCGTCAGCGCCAGCCCGCTGCATGGCAGAACGAGTGCTTGGTACAACAAGACTGAGGACAGGAACCACAACCGCGCCAAGTGCCGCGAGAATCCACACGATACCTGCGGCCCTGACCACGACCGTGAGGTCGTCCGTCCAACCATTCCAGATCAGCACAAGGAGAAGGACAACGCCGATTCCCATGAGGGCAAGCGTGACACCAAGGCCAAAACGGATGTAGCGCAGACGGTGTTCGGCACGGGTGATCAGCAGAGATGCGACCGATAGAGAAGCGGTCAGAATGCTCGCCGTCATGCTCACCTCAAAGACAGGCGCGCTCCAATCGATGTCGCCCCAGATCAGGAGAAGGAACCAGCCAAGGCTGAGCACGGCAACACCAACGGTGACAATTCCAAACGATTGCCCAGCCCTGCCCATCAGCACAACGCCACACAGAACGGCGACACTCAACAGACCGATGACTGCTGTGCTGGAAAGAACCCGAAGGGCAGGCTCACTCTCAACATCCCCAAACAGCACGATGATTCCGGCAACCGCGGCGACAGAAAAAGACGCGATCATGACGATAACAACCCAGCGCCGGATGCGCTGAGCGAGCGGGCGAGAGTCAGTCGTCGGGACAGCGGTGGTTGCGATGATGTGCTCCGTTCAGACGTGATGTGCCGTCAGCGTAGCGAACACTCTGACGACCGTCCCGCCTCGTCAACACGACGATCATGGGCCGCACAGGAGGAGTCCGCCGCGCCAGGACCATCAACGGACGCCGCGGTCAGGACAGCGCCAGCTCAACCTTGCGGGTGACCTCGTCCAGATCAAAGTAGTTCTCGATGACAACAACGTCAGCCGTTGTTGCGCCCAGGCGGTCGACCAGTTCCGGCGAGGTCAGAATGACCTGGGCGTCCGCCGCCGACACGGCAACGGAGTCGATGTCACTCGCCGACACGTCGGCGGAAAGCCCCAGCCGGGCAAGAGCCCGCTCCGCGTTCAGCTTGAGGATGGCTGAGCTGCCCATTCCCACACCACAGACGGCCACAATTTTCATTCGGAGACTCCCTCGGCAAACAGGGCCTGAACCTCGGCAACGCTGGTTGCCGCGGCCAGACGCGGCAGCGCCTGCGGATCATTAAAGACGTTGGCGAGCTCGGCGACGCTGGTCACGTGCTCGTCGTTAGAAATGGACGCCACGGCAACCACAACACTCACCGGGTCGTTGTAGGGGTGGCCAAAGTTCACCGGTTCCGCCAGCGTCACGACGGCGATCCCCTCACTGAGCACGTCGGGCCCCGGTCGCGCGTGCACCAGGGCAAGCCCCGGAGCCACAACAACGTAGGCACCGTACTCGGTGATGACCTCAACCATGCGTTCGGCGTAGCCGTCGCGGGTTGCCCCCGACCGCACCAGGGCCTCACCCGCCCGCGCAACCGCCTCACGCCAGTCCGCAGCTGACACACGCAGGCTGATGGCGGCGGGGGGAAGCGGGGGCAATGGCATGGGTTACACACTCACCTTGCTGTTATGGAGGATCAGACCACCAGAGTACTACCGCGCGGAGCCACGACCCTGCGCGGCGTCCTCAAAGCCGTCAAGGATGGCCTCAACCAGCTCTTCCCTGTCTTCAAGCGGGAGGAAAGCCGCGCGCGCCGCGTTGACCTGGAAGTTCTCCAGGTCGTCAAGGTCGTACCCAAAGGCGTCAGAGAGCAGGGACAGCTCACGGGTCAGGCTGGTACCGCTCATGGTGCGGTTGTCAACGTTCACCGTGACGCGGAAGCCCAGCTGGTAGAGCAGGTCGAAGGGGTGGTCAACCAGCTCGTCACCCCAGGCCTCAACGGCACCGGTCTGCAGGTTGGAGGTGGGGCTGAGCTCAAGCGGGATCTCGCGGTCCTTGATCCACTGCGACAGCTCGCCAAGGGAGACGTAGCTGTTCTCTTCGTCACTGCGGACCGTCTGAATGTCTTCGGCGATGCGGACACCGTGACCCAGGCGCAGGGCACGGCCATCGGTGAGCGCGCTGGAGATCGAGTCGAGGCCGTCGGCCTCGCCCGCGTGAACGGTGACGGGGAAGTGCGCGGCGGCCAGGTAGTCAAACGCCAGACGGTGGCGGCTGGGTGGGAACCCTGCCTCGGCACCGGCGATGTCAAAGCCAACGGCTCCGGCGTCGCGGTGGCGGACAGCAAGCTCAGCGATCTCGAGCGCACGGTCGGCGTGACGCATCGCGGTGACCAGCTGTCCGATACGGATGTAGCCACCGGCCGACTCAACGTCGTCAATGCCCTGCTCGATACCGGACTGAACAGCCTCGACGGCCTCGTCCAGCGTCAGGCCACCGGCCAGGTGCTGCTCGGGGGCCCAGCGGATCTCGCCGTAGATCACGCCATCGGCAGCGAGGTCCTGGACAAACTCCCGGGCGATGCGCTCCAGGTTGTCTGCCGACTGCATCACAGCCGTGGTCAGATCAAAGGTCTTGAGGTACTCAACCAGGCTGCCGGACGTTGACTGCGCAACAAACCACTCGGCCAGCTCATCAGCGTCAGTGGTGGGCAGGTCGATCCCCGCCTCCAGGCCAAGCTCGATGATGGTTGAGGGGCGCAGGCCACCGTCCAGGTGGTCGTGCAGGGAGACCTTGGGAAGGGCCGCCAGGTTGACGCCGTCAGGAAGCTGGAATTCAGGGGCTGCGCTCATGCCCCCAAGACTAGCTGCCAGCGCCTGCGGGCAACAGCGCGTGTCGCCGAGTTGACCGGGAGTTCACACAGCGCCGGCTCCGGAAAACTCCGGGGCCAGCGCTGTGTCTGTGCGGGTGGGCACACACCGTGAGTGAACGGGGTGACCACCTAGCCGATGCGGGCCGCGACGATCGGGCCGCGAGACACCTCTGTTCCCGGGGCGGCAATCTCAAGCGCGCCGTCCAGCGCCTCGATGGCGCGGGCAAAACGACCCTCCTCGTTGGCGGAGAGCGTGTACAGCGGCTGGCCGGCCGTGACGGTGTCCCCCGGCTTGACGTGCAGGTCAATTCCGGCCGCGTGAATGACCGGGTCCTGCTGCCGCGCACGACCAGCACCCAAACGCCAGGCGGCAATCCCGAACGGCAGCGCCTCCTGACGCGAAACAACACCGGCGGCGTCAGCGGTCACGGTGTGCGTGTGAGCGGGTGCCGGCAGAGCGGCATCCGGGTCACCGCCCTGGGCGATGACAAAACGACGCCACACATC
Organism: Mycetocola sp.; assembly: GCA_052103915.1. Classification (GTDB taxonomy): domain Bacteria; phylum Actinomycetota; class Actinomycetes; order Actinomycetales; family Microbacteriaceae; genus Mycetocola_B. Next base: position 9,085 of record JBQELM010000054.1, read on the forward strand.
CATAGCACGACCGTCGGCCAGCGCGGCCTCCACATCGGCATCCGGCTGACCCGCCTGGGTCAGCATCTCCCTGGCCAGCGCAATGGTGAGCTCGACCACGTCGGCCGGTCCCCCGCCGGCAAGGACCTCAACCGACTCACGAACCTCGTTGGCGTTACCGATGGCCAGGCCAAGCGGGGCGTTCATGTCGGTCAGCAGGGCGGCAGTGTTCACGCCGGCGTCGCGACCAAGCTCAACCATGGTGCGGGCCAGCTCCTCCGCCCGCTCGTACTCGCGCATAAACGCGCCGGAACCGAACTTCACGTCAAGCACAAGTGCTGCGGTGCCCTCCGCGATCTTCTTCGACATGATGCTCGACGCAATCAGCGGAATCGCCTCAACGGTTCCCGTGGTGTCGCGCAGCGCGTACAGACGCTTGTCCGCGGGGGCCAGCTCGGCACCGGCCGCACAGATGACCCCGCCAACGTCGCGCAGCTGGGTCATGATCTCCGCGTTGGAG
>JBQELM010000055.1:0-9309 GCA_052103915.1 Mycetocola sp.
TTGCGTCCTCCCCCACGTCGGCGAACTTGTGGCTGACGTTGCCGGCCAGCCCACCCTCCAGCGCCATCTGGCCCACAAGGTCCAGCTTGAGCACTTTGCTGCCGTGGGCGAAGCTGATCTCATTGAAATCAACCCACACGATGTTGGGCCGTGTTGTCGACTCAAACACGTAGCGCTTGTTGGTCAGATCCAGCACAACCTGCCAGATCGTCTGGGACGCGTCGGGCTTGCCCGGCTCCGGTGTGCGGAAGGGCTGAGCTGCGTTGCGGATGATGCTGAACATCGCAGCGATTGCCTCCAGCTGCGTCTTCGGCTGGACCTGGTTCTCAACGTACAGCGATGCCCGAGCGAAGCGGTCGGAGGCCAGCGTCGACCCCGGCAGCGGCTGATCTCCACCGAGCCCCTTGTACTGCTTCACCAGTTCAAGCTGCTTGTCATAGGTCGGCGAATTGGTCATGACCTTGTAGTCGCGGCTGTGGTAAACCTTCGGCTTCCCGTTGGTGTACTCGATGATCGCCGAATCGCCCGTGGCGTCGTTGATAGCCAGGTGCAGCGTCGGAACCAGGTGCCCGGTCGGGTCAAAGAGCTGCACGATCTCGACTTGGGTGGAGTTTGTCCATTCAACCGCTTCAGCCACGGTGGCAAAGTTGTCCAGGTAGTACTGCAGCCACACGGACTGGCTCAGCTGAGTCTGAGTCGCAGAGCTGTCGGGGGTGCCGTAGTCGGATTCTGCGAGCCACAGAATGTGGCCGGCAAATCCTTCCTCGTTCATGCCGTCGGTTGCAATCAGGTCAAAAGCGGTGGCCACTATGCTGCCGTACTTCGCTTCCCAGGTCAGTTCGCCCTTTACCCCGTCCGCCCGAGAAATCCCACGCGGATATTTCCAGAGGTTGGTGAGCAGATCCATGTGGAAGTCCATGTTCCGCCCAACAATGACCGATCCATTAGCGTCAGGCCACATTACTCGTGTACACATGCTATTGATACTTCCTTTCTGAAGGGGGTCCTGCACACGCCAATGCAGCGACGGCAGAGTCACAAAAAGCGTTCACGAGTATGACAACATGCACGGCCGTCGGCGTGCCCTTTCTCGGGCAAAAACCGTCCGTGGTGAGCGGCGGCGATCACTCAACACACCAACGGAATATGAGTGGTTAGGCTCCGTACCAGTAACGTTCATCCGTTGAGTTCTCTTTCGATGAAAAGATGTGCTGGATCGCGCTCAGTATCACCGGCATTAGCCCGCAGAATAGGGAACAATGCCGTCGTGTTGTCGTCATTCTGTGTGACTTTCACTGTAGCGTCGTTCGCCCCATTCCGGCACGTATCGCTTAAACAAATTCAGAAATCAAACAATTCTTTACCCCTCACACTGGGTATTGATGTGCTCGGTTCGTGACGGTGAGCACCCCCGCAGACGGGAGGGGCGGTCACAGCCTGGCTGCCACCGCCCCTCCCGTCGTCATGCCGCGGGTGATCAGCCCTTGGTTGATCCGGCCAGCAGCCCTCGAACGAAGTAGCGTTGCAGCGCAAAGAACACGATCAATGGCACGAGGATCGAGAGGAATGCACCGGCCGTCAGCAACGGCCAGTCCTGACCACGGCTTCCCGTGATCTCTGCCAGCAGTTTTGTCATCGGCGCGACCGCGCCGTCGGCAAAGATGAGCGACACAAGCAGGTCGTTCCACACCCAGAGGAACTGGAAGATCCCGAACGACGCCAGCGCCGGCATCGTCAGCGGGAGCACAATGCGGAAGAAGATCTGCCCGTGGCTCGCCCCATCAACCCTGGCCGCCTCAATCACGTCTGAGGGGATCTCGGAGATGAAGTTGTGCAGGAGGAAGATCGCCAACGGCAACGCAAAGATCGAGTGAGCGATCCACACCTGGGCGTAGCCCGCGCCGTCACCAAACGCCGCGATGACCGGGACGCCAAAGATCTCACCCCGAGCGAACAGCTGGAGCAGCGGAACGAGCGCCATCTGGATGGGAACGATCTGGAGCGCAAAGACACCGATAAACAGCGCGTCCTTGCCTTTGAAGTCCATCCAGGCGAACGCGTAAGCAGCCAGCGCCGCAATCACAAGCGGAATGATGGTGGCCGGGATCGTGATGGCGATCGAGTTGATGAACGCCTGCGCCATGGTCAGCTGGCTATTACCCGCTGACAGGACATTGCTGTAGTTGTCGAACGTGAATCCCCAGTTGCTGAAGATCGTCCACCACCCGGTTGACACAACCTCCTGCGGGGGACGGAATGACGACACCAACAGCCCCAGCGTCGGAACCGTCCAGAGCACGGCGATCAGCAGAGCCGCGATGGTCGCCGTCCGCGACGTGAGCCGGCGCTTCACCCGCTTTGTCGCCCGCTCAGGCCCCACAACAGCACCGGCCTTTTGTGCGCTCTCGGTTGCGGTGCTCATCGGATCTCCCTCTGCTTCTTGATCTGCCTCGCGTTGTAGATCACGATCGGCAGCACGAGCACAAACAGCACAACGGCAAATGCCGCTGACCGTCCGGTTTCGAAGTTCTTGAACTGGGTGTACATCTCGTTGGCGATCACGCTGGTCTCATTGGCACCGGCCGTCATCGTTCGGACGATGTCAAACACCTTCAGAGATGCAATCGAAATGGTGGTCAGCACCACCACGAGCGATGACCTGATCGAGGGAACGGTGACGTTGATGAACCGCTGCCACGGACTTGTTCCGTCCAGTTCGGCCGCCTCCAGCTGCTCAACCGGAACACCCTTGATGGCGGCGGAGAGCACAACCATGGCAAAACCGGTCTGCACCCAGATCAGGACGATGATCAGGAACAGGGTGTTGAGCGGCGAGTTGGCGAGGAAGTCGTATGGCTGCCCACCGAACCAGACGATGACCTGGTTCAGAAGACCAATCTGTTCCTGATCAACGGGTCGGGCGGTGTACATGAACCGCCAGATGATGGACGCGCCCACAAAGGAGATCGCCATCGGCATAAAGACGAGGACCTTGAAGATCTTCTCTCCACGCGACTTGTCGATGAACACCGCGTAGGCCAGACCGGCGATGGTCGACACGATCGGAGTCACCAGAACCCAGACGATGGTGTTGCCCACGGTGCGCAGCCCTGACGGTTGCGTGAAGATCCAGATGAAGTTCTGCAGGCCAACGAACTCGGTGCCGCGCGAGTTCATGAAGGCCTGGATCGTGGTCTGAATGGTGGGAACGATGAGCCCGGTGGCCAGCATCACAAAGGCGGGCAACAGGAAACAGAGCAGCTGTAGCAGGTAGCCGGCGCCCTGACGCGAGCGGTAGTCGAGGATAAAAAGCAGCCCACCAATGACGGCTCCAACCGCGGCTGCCCAGGTGTAAGAGCCAACAACAAACACGATTACAACGGGGACGAGGACCGTGACGGCCAGTCGGATAATCGTGTAGATCCGCCCCTGGCGCGGGGCAATCTCAATGAAAAACAGAACCGCGCCCACAACGGCGAGAAACGCCAGGAGCACGATCGGTACTTGGAGCAGCGGCGGCAGCTGTGCCAGCCACCTGAAAAAATCTGCCATGGTCAACCTTCGATACGTCGTCGGATCAGGGACCGGTGGGGGCCGGAGGTGAGGGAGTGCGGAGGCGGTGCGGGGTGTCCCCGCACCGCCCGGTTCACTTTCGTGCTGACCGGTGAACCGTTCCGCAGCCGTCGGTTAGTCGGACGGCCAGCCGCCCTCGATCTGCTGGGTAACGGTGTCAACATCCGTGCCGTTGACCCAGTCGATGATTCCCTTCCAGAACGTTCCAGCACCCACGGCTGATGGCATCAGGTCTGAGCCGTCAAAGCGGAATGTGGTGTTGGGGTCCTGAAGGATGGCAATCGACTCCTGCAGGATGGGGCTTGAGGCGTTTGCCGGGTCAAGCCCGGTGTTTGCCGAGATCACACCGCCGAGGGAGACCCGGCTGTTTGCCCACTCCGGGCTGGACAGGTACTCAAGCACCTTCTGTGTTGCCTCTTTGTCGTTGAACGCGCCAACCAGCTCGCCACCACCGGTGACAGCCTGGCCGCCAGCCTCAACGGACGGGGTCATGAAGGCCCAGACGTCGCCGTCCTCGCCAACGGTTCCGCCTGCCTCGGTAATGAAGCCGTCGTAGAAGGATGCCTGGTGGTGCAGGGCGCAGGTGCCGTCAACCAGCTTGGGAGCAACATCGCCGAATGCGGTTGAGTTGATCGAGCGGACGTCACCAAAACCAGCGTTGACGTAGTCGGGGTTAAGCAGGATCTCACCGGCGGAGTTAAACGCCTCCTTGATCCGATCGTCAGTGAACGGAATCTCGTTCGCCACCCACTGGTCGTATACCTCGGGACCCTGCTGGCGAAGAATGAGGTCCTCGACCCAGTCGGTTCCCGGCCATCCCGTCGCTGCATCCGAACCAAAGCCTGCGCACCAGGGGGCGTTGTCCGTTGTCTTCTGAATGTCAGCGGTCAGGGTGAGCAGCTCGTCCCAGGTGGTCGGGACCTCCCAGCCGTTCTCCTCAAACTGCGCCGGCGAGTACCAGACAAATCCCTTGAGGTTGGCCATCAGCGGCGCCGCGTAGAAGGTGTCACCAACGGTGCCGTAGCCCTTCCAGTCCTCCGACCAGTACTCATCAACATTGGCTTCGACGGCCTCAGGCGCTGGTACCAGGTAGTCACGACCGGCGATGTCTGCCAGCAGTCCCGGCTGGGGGAAAATCGCGATATCCGGCGCGTTACCGCCCTGCGCTCGCACCGAGATCTGAGTCTCAAACTCTTTTGATCCCTCGTACTTGATGGTGATGCCGCTCTCTTTTTCCCAGTCCGCCCAGGACTGTTCAAGCAGCTCGGCCTCGGCATCAACGATGGTGCCGTATACGGTCACGGTGTTGGAGTCCCCCGACTCCTGCTGAACACCTGGGCCTGACGAACATGCTGTGAGCGTCAGACCGGCAACCCCCAACGTCGCGACCGTTGTGTAGACGCGATGCCGACGTGTGATTGTCATGGAACTCCTCCTCATTGAGTGTCTTCCGTGCGAATCGGCCCCATCAGCGGAACCGGTTTCATCAGCCAAACTATGCGAGCCGGATCAAGAGCACAACCGGCTGTTGATAACGTTGGGGCCACAGAATGGTCTACAGACCCGCACAGGCATCGCCGGGCTTTATGGTCATCCTGACGCTAGAATGGTCAGCAGAGCGCAACCGGTTACAGCGCGCGGCGAGTCAACGACGATCAGAAGCTGGAGCAACTGTGAGCGCAACCATCTCCGACGTTGCCCGCCTCGCCGGGGTCTCTAAAGCCACCGCAAGCAGGGCCCTCAGTGGACGTGGCGCGGTCTCCGAGAGCACACGGGAGCGGGTTGCCTCCGCTGCCGCAGAAATCGGTTACGTCCTCTCACCCAACGCCGCCAGCCTGGTGACGGGCAGGACAATGAGCATCGGTGTCCTCACCCCGCATCACGACCGCTGGTTCTCCGGTGCCGTCATCGAGGGAGCCGAACGTGTTCTGCTCAGCCAGGACTACGACATGACGCTCTACACAACACGACCCGACACAGCGGATCGCGAGCGAATCTTCACGTTTTTCCTGCCACGTAGTCGCTACGACGGCCTGCTCGCGGTGGCAACCGAGCCAAGCCCCGACGAGATCAGCCGCCTCAACGGTCTGGGTATCCCCCTTGTAGCCGTGGGAGGAGAGATGCCCGGGGTCACCGCCTACGGGCTTGACGATCGCGCCATTGCGGCAACAGCCACCCGGCATCTGATCGGCCTCGGGCACACCCGGATCGCCCACATTGGTGGACGTCTGGGGGAACCGTACGAATTCTCGGTCCACCGCCACCGACGTGAGGGGTATCTCTCGGCGCTCACCGCGGCCGGATTGCAGGAGCACGCGCAGATTGTGGCCGACGAGATGACCATCCCCAACGGCTTTGCCGCGGCTTCCGCCCTGCTGAGCTCAGCGGATCGCCCCACAGCCATTTTTGCCGCGTCGGACGAGATGGCTATCGGAGCAATCGTGGCCGCACGACGAATGGGGATCCAGATACCAAGTGAGCTCAGCATCATCGGGATTGATGGTCACGCCCAGGCGGAGATGTTTGGACTAACCACTATCGAACAGTTTCCGCGCGAGCAGGGGGCAGACGCGGCGACCGCTCTGCTCGCCATGATCGGCGGTGATCAGCGGACGGGAGGCGACTACCGACTGGCTCGGACCCACCTGGCGCTCCGATCAAGCACGGGGCCCGCACCCCGTTCATAAGTTCGTCATAGGGAGCACGAATAGTCTGACGGTGTACGCAGTCGCAAACCTGATTGGACCACTCATGACCACGACCCACACTCCCGCACGCGGTGACCGCCGCCGCCTGACTCCGATTGTCATCGGAGGAGCCCTGGCCGTCATCACGTTGATCGCCGGAGCCGTGGTGACCGTCACAAGCCAGGCCGCCCTCACCGCGGCACTCACAGACAGCACGACCGCAACCCCTCTTGATTTCTACAGCGCACAGGGCAACCTCTCGCTTGGCGTTGCCCTCCTTGCCGCAGGAATTGTGGCGACCGTTGTCGCCCTCGTGGCTATTGCGCTTGTCCCGGCCGCGTCAAACGCCACGATCGCATCCGGCGCCGTCGCTGCCGAGTCCCCCGTTGCAGCCGCCCCCGTGGCTGTAACCGAACCAGCGATTGCAGCCGAAGCCGCGGTTGAGAACGCACCGGCCCAGACCACCCCAGCAGCAAACGCCCCGGCCGCTAGCTCGCCTGACGACGCACCGGCAGCACCGGTTGTCCCCGAACAGACACGAGCAACGGACGCCTAATCTGCTTTGTTACACCGGCGCCGGGTCGGACCACATGGTCTGACCCGGCGCCGTTTTGTCGCTGCGACCGCGACTGTGCCGCCGCCCTGTACCCGCCGCCCGGTTAGCGTGTGCGACGCGACCATGTGAAGCGCCGGGGGTTGTCCGGGATCAACCGTTCAAGCCGACTCAAAACGTCCGTGTACTGAGCCAGGTCAAACACCAGCTCGGCTGGTCCCGCCGTCTGCTCCATCCAGAACTCCGTTGACTCGGGATCAGCAGGATCGTGTTCACAGTTGATCTGGGTCACAGCGGGCGACAGCCAGCGCACCGTGTGCTCGTCCCATCCGATCACAATGCTGATGCCCCCGCAGTACGGGTCACCACAGTGTGAACACATCAGAAGCCAGCTCCGCTCCATGGGGAGAGCCAACGGGTCCATGCGCGGAGCGTCGGCAGGCCCGGTGCCCAGAAGCGTGTTGATCCGAGAGCGAGCCCAGTCCGGTTGACCATCAATGCCAAGACTCAGCGCGCCGCGCTCCCTAGACATACGTGGCGACGTCCCATCATTCCTGAGCGCGTACACCTCGTCCACCGGGAACCCGTTCACGTACAGCTCGTGGGTGGGAACGTAGGTGGAGCACGTTGGCCACACGCCTGCGCGTGCCGCGCGACGTCGAGTCGGGGTGAGCCGCTCAAGCGAGAGCACAGCCCTCCTCGGCAGTGCGTCGCTGGTCATACCGCCCTCGGTGAGCCCCTCGTCACCGTCGTGATTCCACAAACCGCTTTCAACCGCCGTCATCACACAACACCATCAGATTCAGCTGACCCGTCGGGATGGCCTGCGACCTCGGCGAGATGGGCAAGCTCAGCCATGTACTGACCGCGGTCAAAGGTGAAATCAACCGCCGGACTCAGCGGAATCAGCTCGCACAGGTCCTCAGGGGTGGCGTCGTCAAGTCCCTCGCCATCACTCACGCTTGTCATTGCAAACGAGGACCAGCGCACGGTGCGCTCCTCCATGGTCAGCAGCATGCTGATTCCACCACAATCCGGGAAGGAGCACGCCGGGCACAGCAGAATCCAGCACCGACCGGGCGGAAGCCCGTAAAGAAAAACGCCAGCATCGTCGGCCACCGGTTGTCCGCGCAGGCCTGCGAGACGTGTCTGAAATGCGTCGGGAAACCGACGCATCAAAAACGGTTCCTCCGAAACACCCGCCCTCATTCGGCCGGGCGGCGTCAGGAGCTGCGGCAGAGGCACACCGTCAACCCGAAGCTCCCATCCTCGGTCGTAACGCTCCTGCCACCGCCGACGAGCCTGCCCTCTCAGCCAGAACGGCGCCGCGTGTGGCTGAGCCTTGGTCACAGTGAGCGTGCTCAGCATTGCTCCCCTCTCCACCATCACAACCCGTTCGCGATCCAGCCGATCATTCGGAGCGGGGCCAACCATCGATCGGACATCAGCCCGGAAAAACTGTGCGCGGCTGAATCCAACACAGCGTCATACTGCTCCGCGTCAAAGACGACCCGCAGTGGAGTCGGATACCAATCAACATCGTATGCCCGACCGCGACGAAACTCAGCCACACCACATTCCTCCCACACGACCGTGTCACCACGACGGAGGATGCTCACCCCAAAGCTGTTGTGGTGATGTGTTTCTCGACCGCTTGCCACGTCGTACCCAAAATCGTGGTCAAACAGCAGCGGGACAAACGAGGATCCGTTGTCATTCCGCGGTCCGCTCCGTGCCCTGACCCGTTCGATGTATGCCACTGCTCGTGTGGGGATCGCGGACATCATCAGGGAGACACCCATGTCATCGTTGTGCGAGGTGTCCGGCCAGGGCGATTCATCTGCGGCTGAGAACAGTGTCCACAATGGTTGACCGTCAACGGTCAGTTCCAGGCTGCGGGTCATGCGTTCACGGCGGAACACGGGCCACCGCCACCACCAGCGGTAGAGGTAGGGATAGGGGACCTTTCGTCTGGCCAGCCCCAGCCGAGAAATCTCCTGTGGCTCAACAAGAAGCCGGTGCCGTTCACTCACCGTACGGGGCCCCTTCTGGTCCACAAAACAAACGTCCGGCCCGCCCCCGAAGGGACGAGCCGGACGAAGAAACTCCGAAAAACGGAATTACTTGACGGTGACGCTCGCGCCAGCGCCCTCAAGGTCAGCCTTCGCCTTGTCGGCGGCTTCCTTGCTAACGCCCTCGAGGACAGCCTTCGGGGCGCCATCGACAACAGCCTTGGCCTCACCCAGGCCGAGCGAGGTCAGCTCGCGGACGACCTTGATGACCTGGATCTTCTTGTCGCCAGCACCCTCGAGGATGACGTCGAACTCGGTCTTCTCCTCAGCGGCCTCAGCGGCAGCGGCAGGAGCGCCAGCGGCTGCAACAGCAACCGGGGCAGCAGCGGTGACCTCGAAGGTCTCCTCGAATGCCTTGACGAACTCGCTGAGCTCGATGAGGGTCAGGCCCTTGAACTGCTCGAGCAGCTCTTCGGTGGAAAGC
>JBQELM010000056.1:0-676 GCA_052103915.1 Mycetocola sp.
CCCAGTAGCAGCATGGCGAGAAGGATCGCTGTCACTGTCACCAGCATGACCAGGCTGGGGACAAGGAGCCGGTGCAGACGCATGGCCACAAAACGTGCGGCGCTGGTTCCACTGGCCTGAGCTCGACGCCAGGAGCGGAGGGACGAAAAACCGCCGACGATGAAAAACACCGGCATGACCTGGACGATCCAGGTGGCGGCCGCAAACCAGGGCTGTCCGTCCATGGCGTTGAGGAACACCGGGCCCTCCGGCGTGAGGCGAACCCCGACCATCAGCGCGTGGAGGGCAATGATGACGGTGAGGCTGCCGGCCCTGAGGAGGTCAATCGCCGCGTCTCTGCCTGTGCTTGTGCTCGTGCCGGTGTCTGGACCGACGGCTGTGTTGGTGCTGGCCGATGTCCGGACAGATGCACCCCCAGCGGTCCTGGGGGTCAGGTTGCTGATAGTGGTGGCGCTGATGCTCATGCGGGAAACCCTCCGGAGGCGGGAACGTCCCGCCGTCTGGTGAGCGTAGAGAGACGGTTGTTGGTGTCGCGTCCCGCCGCGGAGTGAACCGCACCCCCTACGTGGGTAGGGGGTGATGAGTGAACCGCGACGACAACACCGTGACGGCACAGCGCGATCACGTGGCCACGTGATCGCCTAGCCGCCTAGCCGCCTAGCCGCCTAGCCGCCTA